>NZ_QKTE01000005.1:0-186151 GCF_003234735.1 Curtobacterium sp. MCLR17_040
CCCACGGGGTGAGGAACCAGCCGCCGATCGCACCGACCCCCGGCGGACTGTCGGTCCCGACCCCGTAAGATCGAGCACATGGCTTCGACGACCGCGCGCGGGCGAGCGAAGCGGCAGGGGCGCCAGAAGACCGACGCCGAAGGCCGCATGTCGCTCGGGCAGCACCTCATCGAGCTGCGCAACCGTCTCTTCCGCGCAGTCGTGGCGATCGTCGTCGGTGCGATCGGCGGCTGGTTCCTCACCCCGTGGGTGCTCGACGCGCTCCGGGCACCGGTGACCGAGCTCGCCAAGGTCGGCGGACACACGGCCGAGCTGAACTTCCCGATGATCACCGGGGCGTTCGACCTCAAGCTGCAGATCGCGATCACCATCGGCGTCGTCATCGCGAGCCCGGTCTGGCTGTACCAGATCTGGGCGTTCATCGTGCCCGCGCTCGTCCGGCGCGAGCGGCAGTACGTCTGGGGCTTCCTCGGCACCGCGATCCCGCTGTTCTTCGCCGGGTGCTACTTCGGGTGGTACATCCTGCCGCACGTGGTCGGCATCCTCGGCAGCTTCGTGTCGAGCCAGGACACCTCGATCGTCGATGCGAAGGCGTACTACGACTTCGTCATCAAGCTCATCGTCGCGGTCGGCATCGCGTTCGTGCTGCCGGTGTTCATCGTGCTGCTGAACTTCGTCGGGGTGCTGTCGGCCTCCGCGATCATCAAGAGCTGGCGCGTCGCGATCCTCTGCATCCTGGTCTTCTGCGCCATCGTCACGCCGAGTGCCGACGTCATCTCGATGTTCCTGCTGGCCATCCCGATGACCGTGCTGTACGTCGCGGCCTGCTTCATCGCGTGGATCCACGACCGCCGTCTGGCCAAGCGCCAGGCGAAGCTCGACGAGGAGTACGACCTGTGAGTGGCACGAGTGCGGCCGAGCGGTTCGCCGCGGCCAAGGTGCGCAACCGGTCGCGCAACCTCGAGCTCTTCCGGACGGACCTGCGGTTCGACCTCGACCCGTTCCAGTTCGCCGCCTGCGACTCGCTCGACCAGGGCCGCAGCGTCCTGGTCGCCGCCCCGACCGGAGCCGGCAAGACGATCGTGGCCGAGTTCGCCATCTGGCTCGCCATGCGCCAGCCGACGGCGAAGGTCTTCTACACGACGCCGATGAAGGCGCTCAGCAACCAGAAGTACGCCGAGCTCGTCGACGTCTACGGCGAGTCCGAGGTCGGGCTGCTCACCGGCGACACGAACGTGAACCCACGCGCCCGCGTCGTCGTGATGACGACCGAAGTGCTCCGGAACATGATCTACGCCGACTCGGACCTGCTCGACGACCTCGCCTGGGTGGTCCTCGACGAGGTGCACTACCTCGCCGACCGGTTCCGCGGTGCCGTGTGGGAAGAAGTCATCCTGCACCTCCCGACCGAGGTCCGCCTGGTCTCGCTCAGCGCGACGGTGTCCAACGCCGAGGAGTTCGGCGACTGGCTGCAGACCGTCCGCGGCGACACCGACGTCATCGTCTCCGAAGACCGCCCGGTGCCGCTCGAGCAGCACGTCCTGGTCGGTTCGAAGATGGTCGACCTGTTCGACTCGAGCGGTGCCGCGGCGACGAACCGCGTGAACCCGGAACTGCTCCGCATGGTCGGCGGCGGTTCCCGCAGCGAGCGGAACGGCGGCGGCCACCGCGGCCGGCGCGGTCGTGGTGGCTACCCCGAGCGTCGCGGGCCCCGCACCGAGAAGGTGCACCGCGAACAGATCGCGCACATGCTCGACGAGCGGATGCTCCTGCCCGCCATCTTCTTCGTGTTCAGCCGCAACGGCTGCGACCAGGGCGTCCGCAACGTCCTACGCTCGGGCCTGTCCCTGACGACGGTGCAGGAGCGCAACGAGATCCGCGAGACGGCGGAGTACCACTGCCGCACCCTGCTCGACGAAGACCTGGCCGTCCTCGGCTACTGGGAGTGGCTCGAGGGGCTCGAGCGAGGGGTCGCGGCGCACCACGCCGGCCTGCTCCCCGCCTTCAAGGAGGTCGTCGAGAACCTCTTCCAGCGCAAGCTCCTGAAGGTCGTGTTCGCTACCGAGACCCTGGCGCTCGGCGTGAACATGCCGGCGCGCACCGTCGTGCTCGAGAAGCTCGAGAAGTTCAACGGCGAAGCCCGTGTGCCGATCACCCCGGGGGAGTACACGCAGCTCACCGGTCGTGCCGGTCGTCGTGGCATCGACGTCGAGGGGCACTCGGTCATCCAGTGGACCGACGGACTCGACCCGCAGGCCGTCGCGTCGCTGGCCAGCCGCCGCACGTACCCGCTCAACTCGTCGTTCAAGCCGACCTACAACATGGCCGTCAACCTGATCGACCAGTTCGGCCGGCAGCGCACGCGCGAGGTCCTCGAGACGTCGTTCGCACAGTTCCAGGCCGACCGGTCGGTGGTCGACCTCGCCCGCAAGGTCCGCTCGCAGCAGGAGTCGCTCGACGGCTACCGCGAGGCGATGCAGTGCCACCTCGGCGACTTCACCGAGTACTCGGCACTCCGCCGTGAGCTCTCCGACCTCGAGCGCACGAACGTGCCCGGCGGTCGCGAGGCGTCGCACGGCGCCCGCCAGGAACGCCAGGCCGCGATCACGGCGGTCCGCCGCCAGCTGCAGCGCCACCCCTGCCACGCCTGCCCGGAACGCGAGGCACACGCCCGCTGGTCCGAGCGCTGGTGGAAGCTCAAGCGCGCCAACGACAAGCTCGTCCAGCAGATCCGGTCCCGCACGGGCGCCGTCGCCACGACGTTCGACCGCGTCACCGAGGTCCTGCTCGAGCTCGGCTACCTGGTGGACGCCGGCAACGGCGAAGCCACGGTGGCCGCGGGTGGCCGTCGCCTGCAGCGCATCTACGGCGACCGCGACCTGCTGGTCGCCGAGTGCCTCGAGGCGGGGGTCTGGAAGGACCTCACCCCGGCACAGCTCGCCGCCATGGCCGCGACGATCATCTACCAGCCCCGCCGCGAGGACGCGCCCGGCACGGAGCACGCCCTGCCCCGCGGTGCGTTCCGCCCCGCGCTCGACGAGACACTGACGATCTGGTCGCGCCTCGACGACATCGAGCGTGCGGCGCGCCTGGCCGGTTCGCAGCCTCCGACCCCGGCGATGGCCGTCGGCATGTTCCGCTGGGCCTCCGGCTCGGCCCTCGACGACGTCCTCCGCACCCTCGACCTGCCGGCCGGCGACTTCGTGCGCTGGTCGAAGCAGGTCATCGACCTGCTCGACCAGATCCGGAACGCCGGCGACGACGAACTCGCCCAGACCGCCCGACGGGCGACGGACGCGGTTCGCCGCGGCATCGTCGCCTACGCGGCGGTCTGACAGGAGGCCCGGTGCGGGTTCCGGAGACCAGTGTGCGCGGGCTGCCCGCGCGCGTCGGCCGCGGGGCGGTCGCGACCGGCCCGTTCGCCGCGTTGCCGCTGGGCACCGCGGTGCCGTTGGCCGTCATCGGCGGGATCCTCTTCGCCCTCGCGTTCCCGTCGCCCGGGTGGTGGTTCCTCGCCTACCCGGCACTCGCCTGCATGCTGCTCGCGGTGATGGGACAGCGGGCGCGGCGTGCGGCGTGGATCGGCTACCTCGCCGGCGCGGCGTTCTGGATCCCGGCGATCTCGTGGGCCGGTCGCTACCTGGGCCCGGTCCCGTGGTTCGCACTCGCCCTGCTCGAAGCCGCGTTCTTCGCGCTCGGCAGCGTCGCCATCGCCCTGGCGTACCGCTGGGTCGCCCGTGTGGTGCCCTCGACCGCCGGACGCGTGTGGGGCCTCCCGGCCGTCGTCGCCGCACTCTGGACCGGACGCGAGTGGTTCTCGGGGAGCTGGCCGTACGGCGGTTTCGCCTGGGGGCGGGTCGGCCTGTCGCAGTCGCAGGGGCCGTTCACGCACCTGGCCGCGTACGTCGGCGTCCTCGGGCTGACGTTCATCGTCGTGTACTGCGTCGCGGTCGTGGTGTCGCTCGCGCTCGTGGCACCCCGCGTGCCGGGCGTGACGCTCCGGCTGCCCGTGCGGGTGGCGACGGCGGGTCTGCTCGTCGCGGCGGTGCTGGCCGTGCCGGCGTGGCCGACGGCGACGAGCGGCACGATCCGGGTCGAGGCGGTGCAGGGCAACGGTCCCGCAGGGTACTTCGACCGTGCGGAGCCCGGCGACGTCCTGGCCGCGCAGGTCGCGGCGACGGACGTGGACGCGAAGGGCGTCGACCTCGTCGTGTGGCCCGAGGCCGGTGCGGAGTACGACCCGCGGCAGCAGCCGGTCATCGCGTCCGCCCTCGACTCGGTGGTCGACACGCTCGACGCCCCGATCGTCGCGGGTGCCATCACGCAGACCCCGTCGGGGGTGCTGCACAACACGTCGTTCGTGTGGACCGCCGACGGCTGGCAGTCGTCCTACGACAAGAAGCGTCCGGTGCCGTTCGGCGAGTACGTGCCCGACCGCTGGTTCTTCTCCAAGCTCGCACCGTCGCTGATCGGTCTGCTGCAGCGCGACTACACGCCGGGGACGAAGCCGAACGTGCTCTCCGTCGCGGGCATCCGTGCCGGCATCTCGATCTGCTTCGACATCGTCGACGACGGTCTGACCGCCGACATGGTGCGCGGGGGAGCGCAGGTGATCCTCGCGCAGACGAACAACGCCGACTTCTCGGGCACCGACGAGAACCTGCAGCAGCTCGAGATCGCGCGGATGCGGGCCATCGAGACCGGTCGGTCGCTGGTGAACATCTCGACCGTCGGAGCGTCGCAGGTCATCGACCCGAGCGGCCGCACGATCGACCGGGTGCCGGAGTACACCGCGACGTCGATGGTGACCGACGTGCCGCTCGGCACATCCACCACCCCCGCGTCGATCCTGTCCGGCTCGATCACGCTCATGCTCTCCCTCGGGGGGCTCCTCGTGCTCCTCGCCTGCGCGCCCTGGGGTCGTCGCACCCGCTCCTGATCGGGCACGCCGCGCCCAGCCACTGGGAACGGACTGTGAATGCGCCGGTACGGGATTGATGGGGCGTGGGACAGTGTTGTGGAGGGCAGACGAGCGAGAGGAGCACACACATGGCTGATCGGAGTCTCCGCGGCATGCGGCTCGGGAGTCAGAGTCTCCAGAGCGAAGAGGGCGTCGAGCTCTCAGATCGCAAGCGCGCGGTCTACCAGACGGATTCGGGTGAGACGTTCGACATCGTCTTCTCGGCCGATGCGGACGTCCCCCAGACCTGGTCGGAGCCGCGCTCCGGTCGCGAGGGCCGCCTGCTCGGCGACGACGGGATCCCCGTCGAGGTCGCCGAAGAGGACGTGAAGGCACCCCGTACCCACTGGGACATGCTGCTCGAGCGCCGCTCGCGCGAGGAACTCGAGGAGCTCCTCGAAGAGCGCCTGCAGGTCCTCCGCGCACGACGCGGCGCCTGACACCACCGAACACACGACGACGCCCGCCCCGGTTCCCCGGGGCGGGCGTCGTCGTTCGTTGGTGCGGGACCGTCAGCGCCGGCCGGAGCCGTCGCTGGTCCGGTGACCGGACGCGTCGTCGCCCGGCGTGGCCGGAGTGTCCGCGACCTGTTCGGCGGTCGCGTCGTCGGCCGCCGCGAGGTGCGCATCGACACTGCGGTTCGACTCCGCCAGGCGCGCGTCGAGGTCGGACTCGGGGACGATGTCCGCGGCGGTGGCGTCTGCACGCGGCATCGTGGTGTCCGCGGCTGCGGTGTTCGCCAGGCTCTCGTTCGCGAGCTTCGAGATGCGGGACAGGAAGTCCGTGCCACCGGCACCGCCGGCGACCGGACCGGCGCCGCCACCGCGGCTGGCGCTGAAGCCCTTCGCGATGCCGGACAGGGCCTCGGTGAACTCGCTCGGGATCATCCAGAGCTTGTTCGACGTGCCCTCGGCGATCTTCGGCAGGGTCTGCAGGTACTGGTAGGACAGCAGCTTCTCGTCCGGGTCACCGGTGTGGATGGCCTCGAACACGGTCGCGATGGCCTGGGCTTCACCCTCGGCACGGAGCACCTGCGCCTTGGCGTCACCCTCGGCGGCCAGGATCGCTGCCTGTCGCTGCCCCTCGGCCTCGAGGATCTGGGACTGCTTGGTTCCCTCGGCCTGGAGGATCGCGGCACGTCGGCTGCGCTCGGCACGGAGCTGCTGCTCCATGGCGTCCTGGATGGACACGGGCGGCTCGATCGCCTTGAGCTCGACTCGGCCGACGCGGATGCCCCACTTGCCCGTGGCTTCGTCGAGGACGACGCGGAGCTGGCCGTTGATGTTGTCGCGGCTGGTCAGGGCCTCTTCGAGGTTCAGGCCACCGACGACGTTGCGGAGCGTGGTGGTGGTGAGCTGCTCGACGGCGCCGAGGTAGTTCGCGATCTCGTACGTCGCGGCACGGGCGTCGGTCACCTGGAAGTAGACGACGGTGTCGATCGAGACCACCAGGTTGTCCTCGGTGATCACGGGCTGCGGCGGGAACGAGACGACCTGCTCACGCATGTCGAGCAGCGGCCGCAGGCGGTCGATGAACGGCACCAGGAGGTTCAGGCCCGGGTTGAGGGTCTTGTGGTACTTGCCGAGACGCTCGACGATCCCCGCGGTGGCCTGGGGAACGATCCGGATCGCCTTCGCCAGGACGACGATCACGAAGATGACGACGACGAGGATGAGCACGATCAGTGCGATCGTCCCCGGGGAGATGCTGGTCACGAGGTGGCCCTTTCTGCGAGGCGCACGACCGCGGTCGACCCCTCGATCGACTCGACGACCACGGGGGTCCCGAGTGGCGGTGTGCGGTCGACGGAGTCCGCGGCGAATCGCGCACTCCAGGTCTCGCCGTTGGCCAGGCGCACCTGACCGGGACTGGAGGAGGTGAAGGCGACCGCGACCGTGCCGGCGAGCCCGATGAGCCCCTCGACGTTGGTGCGGTGCGGGTCGGCACCGCGGCCGAGCGCGACGAGCAGTCGCGGTCGGACGAGCGACAGCAGCACGAGGGCGGCCACCGCGGCGACGATGGCGGACAGCCACCACGGGGCGCCGAGCAGTGCGGCGATCAACCCGCCGGCGGCACCCGCCGCGAGCATGATGAAGATGAAGTCGAGGGTGAAGATCTCGACCACGCCCAGGAGCAACACCAGGCCGATCCAGACGGTGCTCTGGATCCAATCGATTCCGTTCACGCGATCTCCCTCCCTCGGTCGCGCGCGGCGGCTCGCTGCGTCGCGACAGCCGGTACAACTCCGTTCAACATATCAGGGCCGTCCGACGGTCGTGCAGGCGATTGGTAGGCTCGGTGCGCCCGACCGGCCGGAACCAGACCTGGAGAACACGACTGTGAGCAACCCCCTCGCCCCCGGATCCCTCACCGACAAGCGCGCCGTCGTCACCGGTTCGTCCCGTGGCATCGGCGCCGACACCGTCGGGTACCTCGCCGAGGCCGGGGCGAAGGTCGTCGTGAACTACCGCAACAAGGCCAAGCGCGCGGAGCAGATCGCCGAGAAGATCGTCGAGGCCGGCGGCTCCGCCCTGGCCGTCGGCGCCGACCTGACCGAGCACGACTCCGTGCAGACCCTCGTCGACACCGTCGTCCAGGAGTGGGGCGGCATCGACCTGCTCGTGCTCAACGCGTCGGGGGGCATGGAGTCCGGCGTCGGCGAGGACTACGCGCTCCGCCTGAACCGCGACGCCCAGGTCGACATGCTGCAGACCGCCGTGCCGCACATGCCCGCCGGCTCCCGCGTGGTGTTCGTCACGAGCCACCAGGCGCACTTCGTCGAGACCGCCGAGACGATGGACGAGTACGTCCCGGTCGCCAAGAGCAAGCGTGCCGGAGAACTCGCCCTCCGTGAGCTCATCCCGCAGCTCGAGGCCGCCGGCATCGAGTTCGTCGTCGTCTCCGGCGACATGATCGAGGGCACGATCACCGCGACGCTGCTGAACCGCCTGAACCCCGGCGCGATCGAGGGTCGTCGGCAGGAGGTCGGCAAGCTCTACAGCGTGTCCGAGTTCGCGGCCGAGATCGCCCTGGCCGCCGTCGAGCCGATCCCCGCCGACCACACCAAGCTGGTCGGCGACGTCAGCGGCTTCGTCGGCTAACGTCGGGCGGGTGACCGCCAAGCCCGGCCTGCGCCGCACCTCCCGCATCCTGCTGCTCGACCCCGAGGGCCGCGTGTTCCTGATGGACACGAATTCGCCCTCGTCGGACGGCGCCCACCGCTGGATCACGCCGGGTGGTGGGGTCGACCCGGGGGAGTCCCACCGCGACGCCGCGATCCGCGAGCTGCGCGAGGAGACGGGGATCGTCGTCGACGAACCCGGCGAGCCGGTGTGGTCCTGGGACTTCACGGTCGAGTGGGACCTCGCCGACCACGACCGCGGGCACGCCGAGTTCTACGTCGTCCGCACGCCCGGTTTCGAGCTGTCGGACGCCGAGTGGACCGACGACGAGCGCGTCGACATCCTCGCCTCGCGGTGGTGGACCGCCGACGAGCTCGAGGCGACCGACGAGGAGTTCGAACCCGCCGAGCTGCCGGACCTGGTGCGCCGCCACGGCGCCTGAGCACCGCACCACGGCCTGACGGCCGACCCAGGACCGGACGGGAGGCCCGTGGCGGCCCCGCCACGGGCCTCCCGTCGGTACGCTGACCCGCATGCACACCGATCCGGTCGACGACGACCCCACCGGCGCCGACGCGCACCCTGCCGACCGGCACGGCCGGATCCGGGTGCGCGGTGCCCGCGCGAACAACCTGCGTGACGTCGACGTGGACCTGCCGAAGCGGCGGCTCACGGTGTTCACCGGGGTCTCCGGCTCGGGCAAGAGCTCGCTCGTGTTCGGCACCGTCGCCGCCGAGTCGCAGCGGATGATCAACGAGACCTACAGCGCGTTCGTGCAGGGGTTCATGCCCTCGCTCGCGCGCCCGGACGTCGACCTGCTGGACGGCCTGACCACCGCGATCGTCGTCGACCAGGAGCGCATCGGCGCCGACCCGCGCTCCACCGTCGGCACCGCCACGGACGCGAACACGATGCTGCGCGTGCTGTTCAGCCGACTCGGTCAGCCGCACATCGGGGGGCCGAACGCGTTCTCGTTCAACCTCGCCACCGTGACGGCCGGGGGAGCGATCACGGTGCAGAAGGGTGCGGACGCGAAGGCCCAGAAGGTCTCGTTCACGCGGCTCGGCGGCATGTGCGCGGACTGCGAGGGTCGCGGGCTGGTGAACGACATCGACCTGACGCAGCTGTTCGACGACACGAAGTCGCTCGGGGACGGCGCCCTCACGATCCCCGGGTACGGGACCGACGGGTGGAACGTTCGGCTGTACGCCGAGTCGGGCTACTTCGACCGGGACACCCCGATCCGCGACTTCACCGAGCAGGAGCGGCAGGACTTCCTGTACCGCGAGCCGACGAAGCAGAAGATCGCCGGCATCAACATGACGTACGAGGGGCTCGTGCACCGGGTCCGCCGATCGTTCCTGCAGAAGGACCGCGAGGCGATGCAGCCGCACATCCGGGCGTTCGTCGACCGTGCGGTGACCTTCACGACGTGTCCGGCCTGTGACGGGACCCGGTTGAACGACACCGCCCGCTCGTCGAAGATCGCGGGCCGCAGCATCGCCGACGTCTGCGCGATGCAGATCACCGACGCCGTCGCCTGGCTGCGGGGTCTGGACGACCCCGGGGTCGGGCCGTTGCTCGAGGGGCTCCGCGACCTGCTCGAGTCCTTCGTCGAGATCGGCCTCGGCTACCTGTCGCTCGACCGCCCGACCGGCACGCTGTCCGGGGGAGAGGGGCAGCGCGTGAAGATGGTGAAGCACCTGGGCTCCTCGCTCAGCGACGTCACCTACGTCTTCGACGAGCCGAGCACGGGGCTGCACCCGCACGACATCGAGCGGATGAACGAGCTGCTCGTCCGGCTGCGCGACAAGGGCAACACCGTCCTGGTCGTCGAGCACAAACCCGAGGTCATCGCGATCGCCGACCACGTCGTCGACCTCGGACCCGGTGCCGGTTCCGGCGGTGGGACGCTCTGCTACCAGGGGTCCGTCGACGGGCTGCGTGCCAGCGGGACCGTCACGGGTCGGCACCTGGACGACCGCGTCACCGTGAAGTCCGAGGTCCGTCGTCCGGACGGGGCGATCGAGATCCGCGGCGCTTCGGCCCACAACCTGCACGACGTCGACGTGGACGTCCCCACCGGGGTGCTCACCGTCGTCACGGGGGTCGCCGGCTCGGGCAAGAGCACGCTCATCCACGGGTCGCTGGCCCGGCGCGACGACGTGGTCGCCATCGACCAGAGCGGGATCCGTGGCTCACGGCGGAGCAACCCGGCGACGTACACCGGTCTGCTCGAGCCGATCCGCAAGGCCTTCGCGAAGGCCAACGGCGTCAAGCCCGCACTGTTCAGCGCCAACTCGGAGGGCGCCTGCCCGGCGTGCAACGGTGCCGGTGTCGTGTACACCGACCTCGGCATGATGGCGGGCGTCGCGAGCCCCTGTGTCGAGTGCGACGGCAAGCGGTTCGACCAGTCCGTGCTCGGGTACCACCTGGGCGGGAAGGACATCAGCGAGGTCCTCGGCATGTCCGTCGCCGACGCGCTGGCGTTCTTCGCGGCGGGGGAGTCCGCACTGCCGGCGGCCCACACGATCCTCGCCCGGCTCGCAGACGTGGGGCTCGGCTACCTGACGATCGGACAGCCGCTCACCACGTTGTCCGGGGGAGAGCGGCAGCGGCTCAAGCTCGCGACGCACCTCGGTGACCGGGGTGGCGTGGTGGTGCTCGACGAGCCGACCGCGGGCCTGCACCTGGCCGACGTCGAGCAGCTGCTCGGCCTGCTCGACCGGCTCGTCGACGCCGGCCGGACGGTCGTCGTGATCGAGCACCACCAGGCCGTGATGGCGCACGCCGACTGGATCATCGACCTCGGGCCGGGCGCCGGGCACGACGGTGGACGGATCGTGTTCGAGGGGACGCCCGCTGCACTCGTGGCGGCGCGGTCGACGCTGACCGGGCAGCACCTGGCGGCGTACGTCGGAGCCTGAGTCGGGGGACAGGCTCGGACGGCGAATCTGGGCGCCAGCCGTGTGTGAGGACTACCGTTCTGACTGACGCTCACGATCGGCTGCCCGGCCTGGATCGGCGTCCTGACCAGAAGGAGCTCCACCATGTCCAACCCCGGCAACGCGCCCGCGCAGTCGAACACCTTCGCCATCGTCTCCCTGGTGCTCGGCATCATCGGGACCTTCGTGGGCCTGTTCGTGCCGATCGTCGGTGTCATCGGCGGCATCGTCGGTCTCGTACTCGGCATCTCGGCGCGCAAGCGTGGCGGCAGCCGCGGGATGATCACGGCGGGCGTCATCCTGTCGATCGTCGCCATCGTCATCGGTGTGATCGGTTTCATCATCAACGCGGTGGCGCTCTCGAACATGTGAGTGGTGCGCTTCGCATCGTGAGCAGCAATGGTCGAGTCCAGCGGATGGACTCGACCATTGCTGCTCACCAGGTGTCTCGGCGCCGAGCTTGCCGCTGTTCAGGAACGCGGGCGTACCGTCCGGCGCATGAGCTACAGCCAGCCTGACCCAGCCGAAGAGACCACCCAGAGCGAGCCGCCGGAGCAGCCCGACACCGACCAGGACACCCTGGAGGAACAGGGCGGCGAGCCGGCGGCGCTCGAGATCGACGCCGACGACGTCCCGACGAAGCCCGCCGACTGACACCGTCGTCATCCAGTGAGCAGAAGAGGTCGAGTCCGTGCAGCGGACTCGACCTCTTCTGCTCACGAAGCGTCGTACGGGGCGTCTGCCGGAGCGCCGATAATGCATATTATGTCAACTCAGGCTTATGTCGACTCAGGTGTTCCTGCCCTGCCCGCTCGGCTGACGGGACGCTCGACATCACTTCCCTAGCGTGGACCCGTGCACGATCACCGAGATGACCAACGCCGCTCACGAACCGTGACACCCCGGGTCCTGTTCGCCGTCGCCCTGTCCGCGTTCCTCGTGCTGATCGGCACGCCACCTGCATCGGCGCACGCAGCACTGACCTCGAGTGATCCGGCGGACGGCGCCACCGTGGCTGCCGACCTTGAGCGAGTGACACTCAGCTTCAGCGAGGCGCCGCTTGCCGGGCTCGAAGCCGGTCTGCGCATCGAGGTCCGGGACGACGGCGGGACCGACGAGTCGTCCGGAGCGGTGGCCGTCGAGGGCACCTCGATGTCCAAGGCGGTGTCGCTCTCCCCCGGCCCGCACACCCTCGTCTGGCGGTACGTCTCCCCTGACGGCCATCCGATCGAGGGGCAGCTCGCGTTCTCGGTGGAACCGGCCGCATCTCCGACCGTTCCACCCACGACGACGAGCCCGACGGCCGCGCCCACATCATCCTCGGAACCGTCGGCAGCGGCAGCGGCAGCGGGAGCCGCACCGAACACGGGTGCCGGAACGCACGCGCACGGCCACGGCGGCCCGGCACTCCTGGTCGGGGTCGTCGGGATCCTGGCAGTGCTCGTCATCGGCGCGGTCGTGCTCCGCATCCGCCGGGGCGCGGACGCGCGGACCGAGGGCTGACGGGACGCCCGAGCCTCAGAACACCGCGACGGTCATGCCCGACGAGGTCGCAGGGCGGTCCATCGCGACGAGCGCCTCGGGTAGATCGTCGAAGCCGATCGTGCGGCCGATCGTCTCCTCCGGACGCAGCCGCCCGGCCACGATGGCGTCGAGCATCGCGCCGTACTCCCCGACCGCTGCCCCGTGGCTGCCGAGCAGTTCGAGTTCGTCCGCGATGACCCGGCCCATCGGGATCGCCGGAGCGGCTTCGTCGTCGAGCAGCAGCCCCACCTGCACGTGCCGACCGCGCGGACGCAGGGACGCCACGGCGGCGACCGAGGTGGCACGGCTGCCGTAGGCGTCGAGCGAGACGTGTGCTCCGCCGCCCGTGCGGGACCGGACCGTGGTGACGACATCGGCGTCCATCAGCACGGTGTCGGCGCCGAGGGCGGCGGCGCGTTCGAGTGCTGCCGCGGAGACGTCGACGGCGACGACGTGCGCGCCGGCGGCCACGGCGACCATGACCGCGGAGAGCCCGACTCCCCCGCAGCCGTAGACCACGACCCACTCCCCTGCGGCGACGCGCCCTCGGGCGTGCAGGGCGTGGAACGCGGTGCCGAATCGGCATCCGAGCGCTGCCGCCACCGCGAAGTCCACGGCGTCGGGCAGCGCGACGAGGTTCAGGTCGGCGTGTGGGACGACCAGGGAGTCCGCGTACGAGCCCTGCAGGTCGAACCCGGGCTGCTGCTGGGCGGTGCACACCTGGGTGGCGCCGTCGAGGCACTCGGCGCAGGTCCCGCAGGCGAACACGAACGGTGCCGTCACCCGGTCACCCACGGCGAAGCGCTGGACGCCCGTGCCGATCGACGCGACGACGCCGGCGAACTCGTGGCCGGGCACGTGCGGCAGCCGGACGGAGTCGTCGTGGCCCTTCCAGGCGTGCCAGTCACTGCGGCAGACGCCGGTGGCAGCCACCCGGACGACGACGCCGTGGTCGGGTGCGACCGGTTCCGGCAGGTCGACGATCGAGGGGACGGAACCGAACTGGGCGTACTGGACGGCGCGCATGCCGCCATCCTGACAGACGGGAGGTCGCAAGACGACGGAGCCCCGACCCCGGGGGTCAGGACTCCGTTGCATCGCCGTGCTGCAAGTGATGGATCAGCGCTGCCGCCGCTGGTTCCGGTTCGTTCCGAGCATCGCGGCGCCGAGCGCCAGCAGGAGGAGCGCGACGCCGAGGACGAGTGGCGCTCCCGACGTGCCCGTGAAGGCGAGTTCCCCGACACCCGCGCGCGCACCGGGCGGCGGTGTGACAGGCGGAACGGTCGTCGCCCCGGAGCCGGGGACCGCGCCGGCGCCGGGGACCGCGCCGGCGCCGGGGACCGCGCCGGCGCCGGGAACCGTGCCGGGGTCGGGACCGGGGTCAGGCCCGGGTTCCGGCTCGGGGTGCGACGGCGAGTCGTCGACCTGCAGCCCCGCATCGACCGTGCGGTCGCGGGTGATCGATTCCTTCGCGCCTTCGTCGGAGCGTTCCCATGCGAGCGAGACCGCGGGTGTCTCGCCGTCCTGGCCGGCGTCCGAGTCGATGGTGCCGTCGGTTCCGACGTGCTCCTTCGTGAACCGACGGCCGTCCGGAGCCGTGAACGTCACGACGTAGGCACCCGGGCGGAGTCCGTCGAAGGAGTACTCCCCATCGGGTCCCGAAGTGGTCGCGCGTACGACATCGGCACCACGATCGTCGACGCCGGACAGCTGGACCGGTACGCCGTCGATGCCCGGCTCGTCGGAACCCTGGAGACCGTCACCGTCGCTGTCCGTCCACACCCGGTCTCCGATGCTGCCGGCGACGACCCGCACGGTGGCGCGGTTCGACAGCGCGGCGAGTTCGAGGTTCGAGGCGCGGAGCCCGAAGCGGTTCGTGTAGGTGTCGCCGTCCCGCTGCCCGTGGGTCTGCACCACGACGTGGTGTCGGACCGACTGGCCCGGGGCGACCTCGCCGGTCCGTTCGATCCGCACGGCGGTGACGTCGGCGAGTTCCGCGGACCCGCACGCGGCGTCGCCGAGGTCCGCCGCCGCGCACCAGAGCGTGCTGCCGCCCGGTTGGTTGGACGGTGCAGAGCCGTCGAGCGAGATGGAGGCCGGATCGCTCGTGGTGTAGCGCACGGTCTCACCGGCGCCGGGTGCGACGTCGACGCGGTCTGCCAGCGAGACCGTCCCGTGGAAGGCGGAGCCCTGAGGGTCGCCTCGGTGCGGCAGGACGTCGATGACGTCGAGCCCGCTGATGCTCCGGGCGTCGCGGTTCGTGTAGAGCAGGTCCCATTCGAGCTGGTCTCCCGTCGCGACGACCGGTTCGGTGGCGACCTTCTCGACACCGACACCGACCGCGGCGACGACCTGCACCGCTCGTTGGGTGTCGCGGCGGAACGCTTCGGAGCGGTCCGTCGGCGACGCGATGGTCGCGTAGTTCTGCACCGGTCCGGCTGGCGCGAGACTCGACACCTGCAGTTCGTAGGTGATCGGCGGGATCTTCGTGTTCGGCTGCAGGCCGTCGAGTGTCCACGTGAGGCGCTGGCGGAGGTTGCCGGCGTTGTCCGTGATCGTGTCGATCTCGGCCGGACGGGACGCACTCTCCGCGATGTAGTCGGTGTGCATCGGCAGCACGTCGCGGACCGTCACCGTGGTCGGTTGACCACCGGAGTGGCCGTTGGTGAGTGTCGGGTAGAGGGCGTACTCGAGAGTGCTCCCGGACCCGACGAAGCTCGTCTTGTCCGGTGTGTCCTCCGCGGTCGTGCCCGGGTCGACGATCTTCTTCCTGATGCGTGCGAGGTTCTCCGTGATCACGACGCTGTCGGCCATGGCTCCGGCGCCGTTCTCCGGCCGAGCCGTGTCGTGGGTCCAGACGTCGGTGTGTTCGCCGAGCAGGGCGTGTCCGAAGTCGTACGCGCGGGTCCCCGAGGGTGCGGCGGACACTGCGACGTACGTGTGCAGCACCGCTCTCGCCCCACCGTCGACGTCGCCGAGCGCGCGCACGGCGCCGACCGCGGCGCGACCGCCCGGAACGTCGTCCGGGCTGGTGAACCACGGTCCGTCGTCATCGTCGCACGTGCGTCCCTGGCCGGACGCGGGGCTCGTCATGTCGTAGGCCGCGTACTCGATCCGCGGTCTGCTCAACCCGCTGGTCCACGCCGTCGCCCCCGGGGTGCCCGCGCGCGTGAGGCGCTGGGTCTCGCGATCGAAGGTGTCGCAGAGGATCGTGCCGGTGTAACGGCTGTACCCGTCGTTGAGGACGGTGACGTCGCTCCGCAGGACCTGCCCTTGCGTCACCCACGGATCGCCGGCGCGGGCGGAACCCTCGACGGTGGTGCCGGCGCCGTCGATGACGCGCCAGAGTCGCTTGCCGGCAGTGCCGGACCCGAGACCCACCAGGTTGCGCGACGTGGTGTTGTCGGCGAGGGGCTCCTCGCTGCCGGGGTAGTTCTGTGCGCCACTCGCCGAGGTGGTCTGCAGGGCCGAGTACCGATTGGTCGACAGGACAGAGCCCGGCGGGTAGGGCAGCCAGAGGCTCAGGTAACCCGAGACGAAGTACGCCCTGGTGCCACCCGTGACCGGGCCACTGCTGAGCGACTGGGTGGGGATGCGGTCCGGATCGGTGACGGTGTCCGTGATCGTCACGTCGATGTCCGCGCCGGGCGAGGACTGCGCGCAGACGATGGTCCCCGAGTCGACCACGCTGCGCGGCCCGCCACCCCGTCCGCCCGGCAGGCCGTCGAAGCGCCAGGCGTTCGTCGCGTTCACGCCACAGGCAGGCGCGGTCCCGTTCCACAGCACGGCGGTCGACGGCAGGTCGCCGAGGATCTCGGACACGTCGTCGGTGAAGGTCATCGGGCCGGCGCTCGCTTCGAACCCGAGCAGGCCCTGTCCGGCGACGACGGGCTCCCAGTTGACCGCGATCGGGTAGACGAGGCGGAGGCCTCGATCGCCGTCGGGGCCGACGGCGTCAGGGGTGAGCGACGAACCGACGACGTCCTTGCTGAGGTTGTAGCGCGCAGCTGCCGAGACCGTCACGGTCGGTGCGACTGCCGTCACGACGCCGTTGTCAGCGTTGTCCGCGGTGGCTTCGACCGTGACGTCGATCTCGTCGCCGTGCCGCATGGTGCCGGAGACGTCGAGCACGACGGGGACCTCGACGAGGTTGCCTTCCGTCAGGTCACCGACCGAGCAGGTGAGCCGCTGCCCGTCGATGCGCGACGCGGCCCCGGTGCACGGCTTGGGCAGGCCCGCCCAGGTCGTGCCGGCCGGAGCGGTCGCGACGAACCGCTGGTCGACGCTGTCGCCGTCGTTCACGCTCATCTCCACGCTGTACGTGATCGCGTCGAGTGTCCGCACGATGCCGTTCGTTCCGCTCGAGTCGCCTCCGGGTCGGTCGTCCGGGCTGAACGGACCGTTCCCGTCCTTGGCGACCTTCGCAGCGAGACCGACCGTCCCTGCTGGGCGGGCGGTCGACCGCGGAGCGTCCGTCGCGGCCGTGCCGACCGCTCCCCCGGCTGGGGTCGCGCCCGCTGGGGCGACGGCGGCGAGTGGGAGCGTCATCGACAACGCCGTGGCGACGACTGCTCGGATCGGGATGCGTGTTCGCATGGGACTCCTCGTGCGGGCGGATGCGGGTGCACCCACTGCCCAGGAGTGTAGGAATCCATCTGGAATGCTGCAATGAATATGTCGTATTCGTTTTTGCGGGCTTCGCGGACGCATCGAGGGACGGTCCACCGGATCGGGATCGGACGTCGACCCTCCGCCGCGTCTCCGGTTGACTGAGGCGATGACCGATCTGCGCTTCTCCGCCGACCCCGAAGACCTCGACGTCGACCGCGTGCACCGCTGGCTGAGCGAGGAGTCGTACTGGGCCCGCGGCCGTGACCGGGCGACGCAGGAGGCGATCATCGCCGGCTCCCGGAACTTCGGCGTGTACGACGCGACGAGCGGCGCGCAGCTCGGCTACGCGCGCGTGATCACCGACGGCGTGACGTTCGGCTGGCTCGCCGACGTGTTCGTGGACCCCGACGCCCGGGGCCGCGGCGTCGGGGTCGCACTCGTGCGCGGCGTGACCGAGGCGGTCGAGCCGCTCGGCCTGAAGCGCTTCGCCCTGTTCACCGCGGACGCCCACGGGCTGTACGAGCGGTTCGGGTTCCGCCCGCTGCCCGATCCGGACGGCTGGATGATGCGTCCCGGGCCGGGGTTCGGCGCCGACGTGCACGACTGACGGGGCGCGGGTGCACACGCAGCGCTGCCCTCAGTACTCGATGCGGCCCTCGCGGTTGTGGAACTCTCCCGTCGGCCCGTCGGTGCCGATCGTCGCGAGCATGACCGTGGCGTCGGTGCCCTCGGTGATCGTCTGGTGTCCGCCGAACCCGTTGAACTCCGTCGCCGTGTAGCCCGGGTCGCTCGCGTTCACCCGGAAGTCGGGCAGGTTCTTCGCGTACTGCACGGTCAACGCGATCACGGCCGCCTTCGACGCCGCGTACGGCACCACCGGCACCCCGTACTCGTCGTGTCCCGGTGTCGTCAGCCAGCGCGGGAACCCCACCCCCGACGAGACGTTCACGATGACGGGTGCCGCCGAACGTCGCAGCAGGGGCAGCGCGGCCTGGGTCACCCGGACGATGCCGGTGACGTTGGTGTCGAGCACGGTCGCCATCGCGCTCGCGTCGAGGTCGTCGACCCCGAACGAGC
The DNA here is from genome assembly GCF_003234735.1 of Curtobacterium sp. MCLR17_040. NCBI lineage: Bacteria > Bacillati > Actinomycetota > Actinomycetes > Micrococcales > Microbacteriaceae > Curtobacterium > Curtobacterium sp. MCLR17_040. The sequence continues at coordinate 18,240 of NZ_QKTE01000005.1, forward strand.
TGCCGAGGATCCCGGCGTTGTTCACCAGGACGTCGAGCTCGGGGATCGTCGCGATCGCCGCGTCGATGCTGGCCTGGTCGGTGACGTCCAGCTGCACGACGTGGGCGCCGAGTGCGCGGGCGTCGTCGCCGCTGGCCGGGTCGCGCATGCCGGCGTACACGGTGTGGCCGGCCTCGAGCAGTCGGCGTGCGGTCTCGAGTCCGAGGCTGCGGTTTGCCCCGGTGATCAGTGTCGTTGTCATGCGCCCAGCCTGCCCCCGCCGGCCCGGCTCCCCCAGGCACGGTGCGACGGTGGGACCGGCAGTACCAGGACGGACAGGAGGCGCGGGGCGATGATGGTGGACATGAGCGAGTTCGCGAACGTGTTGCGTTCCTGGCGCGACCGGGTGCGTCCCGAGGCGGTCGGCCTGCCGGCCGGCCCCGGCAGACGGACCCCGGGCCTCCGTCGCGAGGAGCTCGCCGCGCTGGCGGGCGTGAGCGTCGACTACGTCGTCCGCCTCGAGCAGGGCCGGGCGACGAACCCGTCGCCGCAGCTGCTCGGCGCCCTCGCGACGGCGCTCCGGCTGTCGTCCGAGGAGCGGGACCACCTGTGCCGGGTGGCCGGCGTCGCCCCGCCGTCGCGTCAGGTCGTGCCGCGGCACATCACGCCCGGCGTGCAGCGGCTGGTCGACCGGCTCGGCGACGTCCCGCTCGCGGTGTTCACGGCGACCCACGACATCGTGCTCTGGAACGAGCTGTGGGCCGCGGTGAACGGCGACCCCTGGCGGTACGTCGGGCTCGATCGCAACCTGGTCTGGCGGCACTTCATGCAGGAGCGCGACGGGGTGGACTGGGACGACGAGCACCAGGAGGAGTTCTCGAGCGACCTCGCCGCCGACCTGCGACAGGCCTACGGCCGCTACCCGGCGGACCGCGACCTGGCGGACCTGGTCGAACGACTGCTGCGGGAGTCCCCCGAGTTCGCCCGCCGCTGGGAGACCGGCCGGATCGCCGAGCACCGTGCGAGCCGCAAGGTCGTGCACACGCCCGTCGGGCCGGTGGAGATCGACTGCGACGTGCTGAGCGTCCCCGGCGGTGACCTGCGGATCGTCGTCTACACGGTCGTCCCGGGCTCCGAGGACGCCGCGAAGCTCGACCTGCTCCGGGTCACCGGCCTGCAGGAGCTCACGCCGCGGTGAACACCAGCGACGCGTTCTGACCGCCGAACCCGAACGAGTTGTTCAACGCCGCACGGAGCGGCGCGGTCCGGGCTGTGCCGGAGACGACGTCGAGGTCCACCGCGGGGTCGAGCCGGTCGAGGTTCAGGGTCGGTGGAACGATCCCGGTCTCGAGCGCCCGCAGGGTCAGGATCCCCTCGACCGCGCCGGCAGCGCCGAACATGTGCCCGATCGCGCTCTTCGGAGCGGTGACCAGCGCGCCCGTCCCCACCGCACGGCTGATGGCGGCCGCCTCGCCGACGTCGCCGACCGGGGTACCGGTCGCGTGCGCGTTCACGTGGTCGACGTCGGCACCGGTGAGGCCCGCCATCCGGATCGCGGCGCGCATCGCCCGCTCCTGCTCGCTGCCGTCCGCCAGCGGGGCGGTGATGTGGTGCGCGTCCGAGGTGATCCCCCACCCGGCGAGCGTGCCGTGCGACCGCTGCCCTCGGGCGGCGGCATGGTCGGCACGCTCGAGCACGACGATGCCGGCGCCCTCGCCGAGGACGAAGCCGCGGCGGTCGGCGTCGAACGGCCGGGACAGGGTCGTCGGGTCGTCGCCGTCGGGCTTCGCGAGGGCCTGCGACTGGGCGAACGACGCCATCGTCACCGGGGTGACGGCGGCCTCGGTCCCGCCGGTGATGACGACGTCGGCCTCACCGGTGGCGATGAGTCGCGCGGCGGTGGCGATGGCCTCCGCACCGGAGGCGCATGCCGAAACCGTCGTGTAGGCGCCGCCCCGCGCCCCGAACGCGATGCTGATCTGCGCGGCGGCACCGTTCGCCATGAGCATCGGCACCGTGCGCGGTGAGACCCGCCGGGCACCGGACGCACCGAGCACGTCGTGGGCGTCGAGGAGCGTCTCCACTCCCCCGATCCCGGTGCCGATGACCACGGCGAGGCGGTCGCCCTCCACCGCGGGGGCACCGGCGTCGGCCCAGGCCTCGTCCGCGGCGACGAGCGCCAGCTGCTGACTGCGGTCCAGGCGATTGGCGCGGACCCGCCCGAGCGACCCCTCGGCGTCGAGTGTGGCATCGGCCCCGACCCGGATCGGCACCTGTTCCCAGAGTGCTCCGTCACGGTGCAGGGCTCGGACGCCGGAGCGACCGGCCACCAGGGCGTCCCAGAGCGGCGCGACGCCGTGGCCGAAGGGTGAGACCGCGCCGAAGCCGGTGATGACGATGTCCACGGGAACTCCTCTTGTACGTTGAACAAGTTGAGTTGTACCACGTACAATTCCGACATGGCAACCACGGTGGACGGCTCCGGCACGGCACGCGGCGCGGCGACACGGGCGAAGATCCTCGCCGCGACGGCCGGACTGCTCAGCGCGGGCGCTCGGAGCGTGACCGTCAGCGAGGTCGCCCGGGCCGCGGGTGTCTACCCGAACCAGATCACGCACCACTACGGCTCGAAGGACCGCCTGGTGCTCGACGCCGCGTTCGCGCTGTTCCTCCGCGACACCACGCGACTGCAGGCGGCCGGCCGTCGTGCCCGCTCGGCGGAGGCGTTCCGGCAGGTACTCGCCCGCACCGCGCTCGCGATGCCGTCGACCCCGCTCGTGGTCCGTGCGCTCGGGGCCGCCGGGGACGACCCGGCGCAGCGTGAGCGCGTGCGGTTGCTGCTCGCCGTGCTCTTCCGGCAGTCCGAGCGCTACCTGGAGCGCGTCGTCGCCGACCAGGGCTGGACGAGCCCGAGCGGTGTCGCCCGCGACGCCCGCACGTTCTGGAGCGCCGTGTTCGGTGCCACCCTGCTCGCGGACGCCGGGGTCACCGGCGGCCCCTCGGACCTCGACCTGGCGGGGACGATCTCGATCCGTTGACCGGGGCGGGCACCGCCGCCGGGGTCTCCCCCGGCGGCGCTGTCACTCGCCCGGCGGCGGTGTCACTCGCCGAAGCCGGACCGGACCAGTTCCACCAGGGCGTCGACCGCGGCCTGCGCGTCCTGCCCGGTCGCGTCGATCGACACCGTCGCACCCTTCGGTAGTGCCAGGGCCATGATCGCCAGCAGGCTCTTCGCGTCCACGCCGTTGACGTGCACGCTCGCGTCGTACTTCGCCGCCGTCTTCACGAACTCCGCGGCGGGCCGGGCGTGCAGCCCGGTCTCGTTCACCAGCTCGACCGACGCGCTGACGCGGTCGGAACCGGCCGCGTCGTCGACGGCGGCAGCCCCGTCGGCCGGCCCCGTGCCTCCAGACTGTTCACCAGACGGACGGGAGGCGGTGATCGCGTCCGCCTCGGAACCCGCGGCCGATGCAGCGGCGGCCAGCACCGCGTCGGCGTCGCCGCCCGTCTGGGCGGCGACCGCGGCCGCCACTGCTCCCTCGACCAACGGGGCCTGCGACACGTGGACGCGGGCACGGACGTCGTCGTCCAGGAAGTCGAGTGCGGTGTCGGTCGTCAGGTAGGCGGAGCCGAGGTCGCACAGGACCACGACGGCGTCCGCTTGAGCGAGTTCCTCGATGCCGGCGGTGATCGCCTCGAACGAGGTGCCGATGCCGCCGTCGTCCGTGCCGCCCGCGGCGACGAGCGGCACGTCCGCGGCCATCTGCCGTGCGAGCTCGACGGTGCCCGTCGCGATCGCCGCGCTGTGCGAGACGACCAGGATGCCGACGGTCACGCTGCGTCCACCGCTGCGCGCAGGATGTACGCGGTCGACTGCGCACCGGGGTCGCGGTACCCGATCGCGCGGTCGCCCAGGTAGCTCGCGCGGCCCTTGTGGGCGACGAGCGGCTCGGTGTCCGCCGCACCCTGCGCGGCGGCGTCGGCTGCTGCGGTGAGCACGGCCTTCGGGTCGTCGCCGGCACCGGCAGCCGCTGCTGCTGCGTCGACCGCAGGGCTCCACGCGTCGACCATCGTCTTGTCGCCGACCGCGGCCTTGCCGCGGGACACGACCCCGTCGCGGGCGGCGGTGAGGACGGCGACGAGGGTGTCCGCGTCGAGTTCGGCCGCGTCACCGGCGGCCTGCGCCGCCTTCAGGTAAGCCGTACCGAAGAGCGGGCCGGCCGCCCCGCCCACGGTCGAGATGAGCTTCGTCGCGACGGTCTTGAGCACGGCACCCGGGGTGTCGAAGGACCCGGAGTCGACGGCCTCGAGCACGGCCCGGAACCCGCGGTCGAGGTTCTCGCCGTGGTCGCCGTCGCCGATCTCACGGTCGAGCGTGACGAGCTCGGCGCGGTGTTCGTCGATCGTCGCGGCGGTGCGACGGACCCAGTCGATGGCCCATGCGGTGTCGAGCGCCAATGCGGTTCCCTTCGTGTGGCGGGCCCGGTGGCCCGTTGTCGTGGTCCGGTGGTCGAGCGGCCGTGGTCGGTCGCGCTTGCCGTTGCAGTCGCGGTCACGGCCGTGGTCGCGGTCGGTCAGCGTCCCCAGCGCAGGGCCGGGGTCTCCACCGGGGCGTCCCAGAGGGCCGTGAGTTCGTCGTCGAGCACCGTGACGGTGAGCGAGAACCCCTGCATCTCGAGGGACGTGACGTAGTCGCCGACCAAACTACGCGTGACCTGGTAACCGCGGTCCGAGAGGACCTCGGCGGCGCGTCGGTACGCGATGTAGAGCTCGGACAGCGGAGTGCCGCCCATGCCGTTCACCAGGAGCAGCAGCGACGAACCGGCCGGGGCCTCGAGGTCGGTCAGGATCGGTTCGAGCACGCGATCGACCAGCTCGTCCGCCGGTGCCATCGCGATCCGCTCGCGGCCGGGCTCGCCGTGGATGCCGATGCCGAGCTCGACCTCGTCGTCGGCCAGCACGAACGACGGCTCCCCCGCGTGCGGGACGGTTCCCGATGCCAGTGCGAGCCCCATCGACCGCGTGACGTCGTTGACGTGCCGGGCCACGGCGGCGACCGCGTCCAGGTCGTCCCCGCGCTCGGCGGCGGCGCCGGCGCACTTCTCCACCACGACGGTCCCGGCGACACCGCGACGACCGGCGGTGAACAGTGAGTCCTGCACCGCGACGTCGTCGTCCACCACGACGGACTCGACGCGGACGTCGTCCATCGCCGCGAGCTCGGCGGCCGTCTCGAAGTTGAGCACGTCGCCGGTGTAGTTCTTCACGATGTGCAGCACGCCCGCACCGCCGTCGACGGCCTTCGTCGCGGCGACGATCGGGTCGGGCGTCGGGCTCGTGAACACCGGACCGGGCACCGCGGCGTCGAGCATGCCGTACCCGACGAAGCCGGCGTGCAGCGGCTCGTGGCCACTGCCGCCACCGCTGACGATCCCGACCTTGCCGGCGACGGGTGCGTCAGCGCGGTGCAGGTGGATCGGGTCCTCGACCAGGACGACGTGTCCGGCGTGTGCCCGGGCGAAGCCCCGGACGGTCTCCTCGACCACGGCCTGCGGGTCGTTGATGAGCTTCTTCATGCGGTGCCTCCACGGGTACGGGGTCGAACCGTGGCGGTCACACCGCGCGTCGTCGACCGGAGTGCGCCCAATCTACATCGACGGCACGGGCAGCCGTCCGCTCCCGATGCACGTTCGTGCAGTGCGCCGAGGACGCGTCACCGCCTTGTGATCGTGCGGGGGACACTCGTCCTGCACGTTCGTGCACGATGCCGCACTTCGCTCACGAATTCATCGCCGGGCCGTGAACCGCATCACTATGGTTGGCCTCAATCACTCAACGGGGAGTGCGGCGCAGCACGGCCGGACCCCCACCCTCACGCACTGGAGGTCACCGATGGACGGCATCGGCGTCAATTTCCTGTCCGAGCTCGTCGGTACGGCGATGCTCATCATCCTGGGTGGCGGCGTCGTCGCCGCTGTCTCGCTCGCGAAGTCCAAGGGCTTCGGAGCCGGGTTCCTGATGGTCACCATCGGCTGGGGCTTCGCGGTCTTCGCCGGTGTCACCGTCTCGTACAGCTCGGGCGGTCAGCTCAACCCCGCGGTCAGCCTCGGGCTCGCCCTGCTCGGCAAGATCACCGTCGGCGAGATGTTCCTCTACTGGCTCGCTCAGCTGATCGGCGCGATCATCGGCGCGGTCATCGTCTGGCTCGCCTACAAGCAGCACTTCGACGAGGAGCCCGACGCGGCCGCCAAGCTCGGCGTCTTCTCGACCGGCCCCGCGATCCGGTCGTACGGCTGGAACCTCGTCACGGAGATCATCGGCACCTTCGTGCTGGTCTTCGTCGTCATCGCGTTCTCGAACGGTCAGACGCCGGCATCGCTCGGTGCGATCCCCGTCGCCTTCCTCGTGATCGCGATCGGTGTCAGCCTCGGTGGCCCCACCGGCTACGCCATCAACCCGGCCCGTGACCTCGGCCCCCGCATCGCGCACGCCTTCCTGCCCATCAAGGGCAAGGGCTCGAGCGACTGGGCCTACGCCTGGGTGCCGGTCGTCGGACCGCTGATCGGTGGCGCCCTCGCCGCCGGCCTGTCCGTCGCCCTGCTGCCCATCGTCAGCTGACCCACCCCCACCCCGAAGGCGTGGACGGCCGTTCCGTACGACCGCACACGCACCCGCACCGAACACACCCGTAAGGAGCACCAATGGCCGACTACATCGTCGCCATCGACCAGGGCACGACCTCGACCCGAGCAATCGTGTTCGACCACTCCGGTTCGATCATCTCGACCGGGCAGAAGGAACACGAGCAGATCTTCCCGCGCGCCGGGTGGGTCGAGCACGACCCCGCCGAGATCTGGGACAACACCCGCGAGGTGATCGGTCAGGCACTGTCGCGTGCCGACATCACGCGCCACGACGTCGCAGCCGTCGGCATCACCAACCAGCGCGAGACGGCCGTCGTCTGGGACAAGACCACCGGCAAGCCGATCTACAACGCGATCGTCTGGCAGGACACCCGCACGCAGGCGCTCGTCGACAAGCTCGCCGACGGCGACACCGACAAGTACAAGGCCATCGTCGGCCTGCCGCTCGCGACGTACTTCGCCGGCACCAAGATCATGTGGATCCTCGAGAACGTCGAGGGTGCTCGTGAGAAGGCCGAGGCGGGCGACCTGCTCTTCGGCACCACCGACACCTGGGTCCTCTGGAACCTGACCGGTGGCATCGACGGCGGCGTGCACAAGACCGACGTCACGAACGCGTCCCGCACGCTGTTCATGGACCTCGAGACGCTGCAGTGGCGCGACGACATCCTCGCCGACTTCGGCGTGCCGAAGTCGATGCTCCCCGAGATCGTCAGCTCCTCCGAGGTCTACGGCCACGTCGAGTCCTCGAGCCTGCTGCGCGAGGTCCCGATCGCCGGCATCCTCGGCGACCAGCAGGCCGCGACCTTCGGTCAGGCCGCGTTCGACCAGGGCGAGTCGAAGAACACCTACGGCACCGGCAACTTCCTGATCTTCAACACCGGTACCGAGATCGTCCGCTCCGAGAACGGCCTGCTCACCACCGTCGGCTACAAGCTCGGCGACCAGGAGACGCACTACGCCCTCGAGGGTTCGATCGCCGTCACGGGCTCGCTCATCCAGTGGCTCCGTGACAACCTCGGTCTGATCGGCAGCGCCCCGGAGGTCGAGGCCCTGGCCAAGACCGTCGAGGACAACGGTGGCGTGTACTTCGTGCCGGCGTTCTCCGGGCTCTTCGCGCCGTACTGGCGTCCGGACGCCCGCGGTGCGATCGTCGGCCTCACCCGCTTCGTCAACAAGGGCCACATCGCGCGTGCCGCCCTCGAGGCGACGGCGCTGCAGACCCGCGAGGTCCTCGACGCGGTCAACGCCGACTCCGGCGTGGACCTGACCGAGCTCAAGGTCGACGGCGGCATGACCGCGAACAGCGAGCTCATGCAGTTCCAGGCCGACATGCTCAACGTGCCGGTCGTCCGTCCGGTCGTCGCGGAGACGACGGCGCTCGGTGCGGCCTACGCCGCCGGTCTCGCGGTCGGCTTCTGGGCCAACCTCGACGAGCTCCGTGCCAACTGGCAGGAGGACAAGCGCTGGGAGCCCCAGCTCGACGCCGCCGAGCGCGAGCGCACGCTCCGCCTGTGGAAGAAGGCCGTCACGAAGACCTTCGACTGGGTTGACGAGGACGTGCAGTAACGAAACACGCGCACGCTGACCGCGTGCACTGAACGCACCGACGGGAGGCCCGGTGCCGGTTCCATGAACCGGCACCGGGCCTCCTGTGCGTTGCGTCTCCTGCGGGTGGGTCGCGGTCGGCTGGTCGGTCGGTCGTCGGGCGGTTGCCGGTGCGGCACGGTGCGGGCTTGTTGACCGGGTGCAGCGGTGACTGCCGGGTGCGCGCTCGTGGCGCAGCACCGAGCCGTCAGGCCCGCACCGGGTGACGCACCGCGCACGGTGCGGCTCACGCTGGGGTGGCACGGGATCGCGGACCGCGCACGGTGCGGACTGGAGGCGCGGGACGGGCCCGCCACGGGCTTCCGGTCCGGCAGGGGGCTGCCGACACGGCACGGTGCGGGTTTGTTGACCGGGTGCAGCGGTGACCGCCGGGTGCACGCTCGTGGCGCAGCACCGAGCCGTCAGGCTCGCACCAGGTGACGCACCGCGCACGGTGCGGCTCGCGCTGGGGTGGCACGGGATCGCGGACCGCGCACGGTGCGGACTGGAGGCGCGGGACGGGCCCGCCACGGCCCTCCAGTCCGGTACGGGGTTACCGGCACGGCACGGTGCGGGTTTGTTGACCGGGTGCAGCGGCAACCGCCTGGTGCGCGCTCGTGGCGCAGCACCGAGCCGTCAGGCTCGCGCCAGGTGACGCACCGCGCACGGTGCGGCTTGCGCGGAAGCGGCACGGGATCGCAGACCGCGCACGGTGCGGACTGGAGGCGCGGGGCGGGCCCGCCACGGGCCTCCGGTCCGGCAGGGGGTTGTCGGCACGGCACGGTGCGGGTTTGTTCACGGGGTGCAGCGGTGACCGCCTGGTGCGCGCTCGTGGCGCAGCACCGAGCCGTCAGGCTCGCACCGGGTGACGCACCGCGCACGGTGCGCAGGGCGGCGTGGACTACGCGGCGGGAGCTGCGCCGACCCAATCAGCCAGTTTGCGCGCACCGGCGCCGGAGTCGACCGCCTCGGCGGCGACGACCAGCTGCTCGCGGAAGCGCTGCAGGATCGGCCGGTCGGACTCGTTCGGGTCCTGCGCAAGGCGGAACGAGACGAGGCCGGCCGCGGCGTTCAGCAGGACGATGTCACGGACGGGTCCGGTCTCCCCCGCGAGCACCCGGTGGACGACGCCGGCGTTGTGCTCGGGGTCGCCGCCGAGCAGGTCCTCCGTGCGTGCCCGGGCGATGCCGAGGTCCCGCGGGTCGAGGTCGTGCTCGGTGACGCGGCCGCCCGTGACCTCCCAGATGTGGCTGTGCCCGGTGGTGGTCAGCTCGTCGAGTCCGTCGTCGCCGCGGAACACGAGGGCCGTCGCTCCGCGCGTCTGGAACACGCCCGTGATGATCGGGACGAGGTCGAGCTGGGCGACCCCCACGGCGTTGGCCTCGCACCGTGCGGGGTTGACCAGCGGGCCGAGGAAGTTGAACACCGTCGGCACGCCGATCTCGCGCCGCACCGGGCCTGCGTGGGCGAAACCGGGGTGGAACGCGTTGGCGAAGGCGAAGGTCAGCCCGACACGCCGGAAAGTGTCCGCGACACGCGCGGCGTCCATCGTGAGATCGAGTCCGAGGGCGGCGAGCACGTCACTCGAGCCGGACTTCGACGAGCTGGCCTTGTTGCCGTGCTTGACGACGGGGACCCCGGCGGCGGCGATCACGATGGCCGCCATGGTCGAGATGTTCACGGTGCCGACCACGTCGCCACCGGTGCCGACGATGTCGAGCGCCATCGGATCGACGTCGAGCGGAACCGCGGCGTCCAGGATCGCGTCGCGGAACCCGACGACCTCGTCGACGGTCTCGCCCTTCGCGCGGAGCGTCACGGCGAAGGCTGCGATCTGTGCCTGGGTGGCGCGCCCGTGCACGATCTCCTCCATGGCCCATGTGGATTGCCTGATCGTCAGGTCCTCGCGCGCCATGAGCGCGCTGATCACCGCTGGCCAAGAAAGTGCGTCAGGCATGGCTCGATCGTAGTGAATTCGAGAGACCCGCCAGTCTCCTGCGAAAACACTGTCGGGGGTTTCGGCCATAATGGAGGACGTGACTAGCACCTCTCTCTCCAGATCAGCCAGCGGTCCGGCCCTCAACAGGCCGAACGCCGTGGCCGTGGGGACGATCGTGTGGCTGGGCAGCGAGGTCATGTTCTTCGCCGGCCTGTTCGCGATCTACTTCACGCTCCGCAGCACGTCCCCTGAGCTCTGGGCGACCGAGACCGCGAAGCTCGAGGTGCCCTTCGCCTCCGTGAACACGATCATCCTGGTGCTGTCCAGCTTCGCCTGCCAGTTCGCCGTGTTCGCCGCGGAGCGCTTCCAGGTGCACCGGACGAGCTGGAACCCGCGCCACTGGGGCATGACGGAGTGGTTCTTCGTCACCTACGCGATGGGTGCGATCTTCGTCTGCGGCCAGATCTTCGAGTACGCCAACCTCTGGCACGAGGGCGTGACGCTCTCCTCCAGTGCCTACGGCTCGGCGTTCTACATGACCACCGGGTTCCACGGGCTCCACGTGACCGGTGGCCTCATCGCCTTCCTGCTGACGCTCGGCCGCGGTTTCGCCGCCAAGAACTTCGGCCACAAGGAAGCGACCACCGCCATCGTCGTGTCGTACTACTGGCACTTCGTCGACGTCGTGTGGATCTTCCTCTTCGCCGTCATCTACCTTCTCAAGTAGGAACTGGACACCCCCCAGCACATGTTCAACAGAACCAAGTCCAAGAAGGGCCGCCGTTCACCGATGGCGACCGTGTCGCTCATCGTCGTGGGTCTCATGACCACCGGTGGCGCGTACGCACTGTTCAGCTCCACGGCGAACGCCGACGACAGCACGAACACCGTCGCCGCCTCGAGCCAGTCGCAGGTGAACGAGGGCGAGAAGCTCTTCGCCTCGAACTGCGCCACCTGCCACGGTCTCTCCGCGCAGGGCACGAGCGAGGGCCCGTCCCTCATCGGTGTCGGCGCCGCGTCGGTCGACTTCCAGGTCGGCACCGGCCGCATGCCGATGGCCGCTCAGGGCCCGCAGGCCGAAGAGAAGCCCGCGCAGTTCACGGACGAGCAGGTCGACGCGCTCGCGCAGTACGTCGCCTCTCTCGGCCCCGGCCCGTCGGTCCCCTCCACCGAGCTCACCAACGGTGAGGACGGCGACGCTGCTGAAGGCGCCGAGCTGTTCCGCATCAACTGCGCCATGTGCCACAACGTGGCCGGCGCCGGCGGTGCGCTGACCGAGGGCAAGTACGCCCCGAACCTCGAGACGGTCTCCGGCAAGCACATCTACGAGGCCATGCTCACCGGTCCGCAGAACATGCCGGTCTTCAACGACCTGAACCTGACGCCGGAGCAGAAGGCCGACATCATCACGTACCTCAAGTACGTGCAGGACAACAAGTCCCCCGGTGGCTTCGCACTCGGCTCCCTGGGGCCGGTCGCCGAGGGTCTGTTCATCTGGATCTTCGGACTCGGCGCGGTCGTCGCGATGACCGTCTGGCTGACCGCGAAGTCCAACTGATCGTCCGTGTCGAACGACACTGAAGGGAACACCATGGCAGAGCACGACGACGAGACGCTGAACTCGTCCTCGGCTGTCGAGAAGCACGGCACGACCACCTCCCCCGGGATCGCGGTCCTCCCCGTCGACCCGTTCGAGAACCCGGGCGAGCCGCCGCACCGCCCGCGTCGCACCGACGTCGACCCGAAGAAGCAGCGTCTGGCCGAGCGCCAGGTCGCCGCGTACTTCTACCTGTCGATCGTCGGCAGCGTCCTGTCGATCGCTGCGTACGTCGCCTTCCCGATCGACCCGAGCGACTTCGGGACGGTCCGCACCGCGAACCTCTTCCTGGGCCTGTCGATCGCCCTCGCGCTCCTCGCCCTCGGCCTCGGCGCCGTCTACTGGTCGAAGTCGCTCGTCGTCGACCGCGAGATCACCGAGCTCCGCCACGGCACCCGCGGCGCCGACGCGACCCGCGCCAAGGCGGTCGAGGCGTTCCAGCTCGCCGACAAGGAGTCCGGCTTCAGCCGTCGCAAGCTGATCCGCAACTCGATGATCGGTGCCCTGGCCGCGTTCCCGCTCCCCGGCATCGTCCTGGTCCGTGACCTCGCTCCGGCCGAGGACCCCAACGAGCTGCTCCGCCACACCTTCTGGAAGCAGGGCCTGCGCCTGACGAAGGACCCGACGGGTCTGCCGATCAAGGCCTCCGACGTCACCATCGGTTCGGTGTTCCACGTCATCCCCGAGGGCATGCTCGAGTCCGAGCACATGCTGGAGGAGAAGGCCAAGGCCTCCGTCCTCCTCATGCGTCTCGACCCGAAGGACCTCAACCCGTCCAAGGGCCACGAGAACTGGGGCTACGACGGCATCGTCGCGTACTCCAAGATCTGCACCCACGTCGGTTGTCCCGTCGCGCTCTACGAACAGCAGACGCACCACCTGCTGTGCCCGTGCCACCAGTCCACCTTCGATGTCTCGAACAACTGCGAGGTCATCTTCGGTCCGGCAGCACGCCCCCTCCCCCAACTTCCGATCGCGATCGACGACGACGGCTACCTGGTTGCCCAGAGCGACTTCCACGAGCCGGTCGGACCGTCCTTCTGGGAGCGTGAACGCTGATGACCAGCACCACCACCACCGCACCGAACACGTCGACGAACAAGCCGGCTCCGGAGCGCGGATCCCGCATGATCGGCGGGGTCGCCAACTACATCGACGAGCGCACCAGCATCTCGGGCCTCGTCAAGGAAGTCGGCCGCAAGATCTTCCCGGACCACTGGAGCTTCATGCTCGGCGAGGTGGCGCTGTACAGCTTCGTCGTCGTGCTGCTCTCCGGGACCTTCCTGACGTTCTTCTTCCAGGCATCGATGACCGAGGTCGTCTACAACGGCTCGTACGTCCCGCTCAAGGGCGTGGCGATGTCGACGGCCCTGCAGTCCACGCTCGACATCTCGTTCGACATCCGCGGCGGGCTCTTCGTCCGCCAGGTCCACCACTGGGCAGCCCTGCTGTTCGTGGCGTCGATCATGCTGCACATGGCCCGCGTGTTCTTCACCGGCGCCTTCCGCAAGCCGCGTGAGCTCAACTGGGTCTTCGGCTTCCTGCTCTGGGTCCTCGCCATGGCCGAGGGCTTCACCGGCTACTCGCTCCCCGACGACCTGCTCTCCGGAAACGGTCTGCGGATCATCGTCGGCATGATCGAGGGTGTCCCGGTGATCGGCGTCTGGATCGCCTACCTGCTGTTCGGTGGCGAGTTCCCGGGGACCGACATCGTCGGCCGCCTGTACACGCTGCACATCCTGCTGCTGCCGGCGATCCTCGTCGCGGTGCTCGGTGTCCACCTCGTGCTCGTCGTGATCAACAAGCACACGCAGTTCGCCGGTCCGGGCAAGACCAACGAGAACGTCGTCGGTGTCCCGATCCTCCCGGCGTTCGCCGCGAAGGCCGGTGGGTTCTTCTTCATCGTCGCGGGCATCCTGGCCCTCATCGCGTCGCTGTTCACGATCAACCCGATCTGGAACTACGGCCCGTACGACCCCTCCCCGGTGTCCGCCGGTACCCAGCCCGACTGGTACATCGGCTTCGCCGACGGTGCGCTCCGACTGGTCCCGCCGCACTGGGAGGTCGTGTGGTTCGGCTACACGGTGTCGTTCAACATCCTGGCGCCGATCGCGGTCCTGGTGCTGCTCATCCTGGCGATCCTGCTCTACCCCTTCATCGAGGCGTGGGTCACGGGCGACAAGCGTGAGCACCACATCCTCGACCGCCCGCGCAACGCCCCGACGCGCACGGCGTTCGGTGCCGCTGGCATCACGCTCTACGCCAGCCTCTGGGCAGCAGCCTCGTCGGACATCATCGCGACGCACTTCCTGGTGTCGATCGAACACGTGATCCACGTGATCCAGGCAACGACGGTCCTCGGTCCGTTCATCGCCTTCTGGATCACGAAGCGTGTCTGCCTCGCCCTCCAGAAGAAGGACCGCGAGATCGTCCTGCACGGCTACGAGTCGGGCCGCATCGTCCGACTCCCCCACGGCGAGTACATCGAGGTGCACGAGCAGCTCGACGAGTACGAGCGCTGGAAGCTCCTGCAGTTCAACGAGTACAAGCCGCTGATGATCCGCCCGAACGCCAAGGGCAAGATCACGGGTCTGCAGAAGGTCCGCGCCGGCGTCTCCCGCTTCTTCTTCGAAGACCGCATCGAACCGGTCTCGAAGGCAGAGCTCGAGGCAGCACACGCCGCGCACCACGGCCCGAACCTCGAGGGCGGCCACCAGGCTCCCCAGGTCGGCCCCGGCGATCACTGATCGGTAGCGCACGAAGCAACCCCCGTCACGAAGTGGCGGGGGTTTCTTCGTGCACAGGGCAACACGCCGCCCCCAGTTCACGGCTGGTTCACTCTCGCGTGCTGGACTCGTCCAGGACGGTGTGGCAACGTGTTGCACCACGCATCCGCCAACGGAATGAGACCCCGATGGACAGCCGGACGGCCGAACACCCCAGGCCGAACCACTTCCTCCTCCACCTCAGCGACACGCACCTCGTCTCCGGGGACCGCAACCTGTACGGCGATGTCGACTCCGCCGCTCGGCTCACGCAGATCGTCGCGGACATCGAAGCCTCGGGCACGCGTCCCGAAGCGATCGTCGTCACCGGCGACGTGGCCGACAAGGGCGAGCCGGGTGCGTACGCCCGGGTCCGCGAGATCCTCGAACCAGCAGCGCAGCGCATCGGTGCACAGGTCATCTGGGCCATGGGCAACCACGACGAGCGCGGTGCCTTCCGCCAGGAGCTCTTCGGCCTGCAGCCCACCGACCGCCCGGTCGACTTCGTCTACGACGTCAACGGTCTCCGCGTGATCACCCTGGACACGAGCGTGCCGGGTCACCACCACGGTGAGGTCTCCCCCGAGCAGCTCGACTGGCTCGCCGAGGTCCTGTCCGAGGCCGCGCCGCACGGCACCATCCTCGCGATGCACCACCCGCCGGTGCCGAGTGTCCAGGACCTCACCGTCCTCGTCGAGCTCCGCGACCAGCAGGCCCTGGCCGAGGTCGTCGAAGGTAGCGACGTCCTCGCCATCATCGCCGGGCACCTGCACTACTCCACCAGTGCGGTGTTCGCCGGCATCCCGGTTTCCGTCGCCAGCGCCACCTGCTACACCCAGGACCTCACGGAGTTCCAGGGCGGCACCCGCGGACGAGACGGTGCGCAGTCGTTCAACCTCGTGCACGTCTACGGCCACAACGTCGTGCACTCGGTCGTGCCGATCGGGCACTACGCCACCGTCGGGCAGCCCGTCTCCGCGCTCGAGACCGAGGCGAAGCTCGCGGCGCACGGCGTGACGATCCCCGCGGCCGTCGAGCCGGCACCGGTCACCTCGAGCATCCCGGTGTTCACGCTCGACTCGGTGCCCGTCTCCCCCATCCACCGGTAGCCCCGCGCACTCCGAGTGCAGAAGGGGTCGGGTCCGCCATGCGGACCCGACCCCTTCTGCTCACCAAGCGCCGGCGCGTGCGGTCACGACTCCCCGTCAGTGCGCGGCGAGTGGTCACGTTCCGTCGGCTGGCGGCTCGGCAATCAACAGTTCGTGACCGCTCGGCGGGCAGCCAACGGGGTGTCTTGACCGCGCGGCGTCGTGTACGTCCCGACGGCACGCGCGGCGGCCGGGAGGCCCGTGGCGGGCCCGACCCGCGCCTCCCGGCCCGCGGGGTGGTCGCGACTCACCGCGGGTGCTGCGTCGCGTGGTCATGTTCCGTCGGCTGTGGGCGGCGCAGGCGACGGGCTGTGACCGCTCGGCGTGGGGGTGGCGGGGAGTCGTGACCGGTGGAGCGTGCGGGTGCGTCAAACTTCGTGGCTGGGTTCCGGCGCCGGGCTCGCAGGCTCGCCCGGAGCGCCCCAGGAGGCCGTTGGCGCGTCCTGAGCGCCGGGACGCTCCCAGCAGGCCGCTGGCGCGTCCTAGACGCCCCGTGGGACCGGGCTCGCAGGCTCGCCCGGAGCGCCCCAGCAGGCCGCTGGCCCGTCCTAAGCGCTGGGGCGCTCCCACGGCGCAGGGAACGGGAAGTAGCGCTCCAGGAAGCCCGTGACGCGCTGCGTGCGCTCTTCGTCGCTGACCTCGGGGAAGCTGCCGTCGTTCAGGCAGAAGAAGTCCACGTTCCGCTTCTTCAGCAGCTCGTCGAGGGCCTTGAGTCCGGAGACCATGGTCGTGTCGATGTACCCGACGGCCGCGTTCTCCTGGATGATCGCCCGACCGGTGAGCAGCGAGTAGTAGTGGTACAGCGAGTTCGTCACCGAGATGTTGTCGGCGGCGCGGAAGCGCGACGCCGCGGTGGCCGCGAACTCGTCGGCGAACTCGTGCTCCATCTCGGTCATGATCGAGGCGCGCAGGGGCGTCGGCGCGTGCTCGAGGTGCCGCGTCGTCACCGCACCGAAGCGCTGCTGCAGCAGGCGACGGTTCACGCGGGCGGAGTTCTCGAAACCGCTGCGTGCCGGGTTGTTGGAGCCGAGGCCGATCCGGGTCGACGCGAGGATGAACTTCGTGACCGATCCCGGGCTGTAGAACACCGAGGGGTCGACGAGGCGCCCGAAGAACATGTCGTCGTTCGAGTAGATGAAGTGCTCGCTGATGCCCGGGATGTGGTGCAGCTGCGACTCGACGGCCTGCGAGTTGTGCGTCGGCAGCACGGAGGGGTCGGCGAAGAACTCCTCGCTGCGGACGATCCGGACCTTCGGGTGCTCGGCGAGCCAGTGCGGCGCCGGGGAGTCCGTCGCGATGTAGATCTGGCGGATCCACGGTGCGAAGGTGTGCACCGAGCGGAGCGCGTACTTCAGCTCGTCGATCTGGCGGAACCGGGCCGGGGCGTCGTCGCCCTCGCCCAGGACGGCGTTCGACTGGGCGGCCTGGCGGGCGCGCTGGTACTCGATGGCGTTGCCGTCGACCCACGAGAAGACGATGTCGATCGGGAAGCGGATGTCCGAGACGTGGTCGTCGAACATGTGCTCGACGGTGCGCCAGGTGCGGCCGTAGCGTTCGATGTCGACGAGGACGAACTCGTCGATCGGCAGGCTGCGACGCATCAGGGCGTTCTCGACGGGTGCGAGGACCTCGATGTCGGTGACGCGCCAGAACTCGAGCTGGACGCTCGTCTCTGCGCCGTAACGCAGGCGTCCGAGCGGCTCGAGCCGCGGGCGGAACACGCGGAGCACTGGTTCTTCGACGGAGCCGAGTCCGTCGTCCTGCACGAGCACGGCCGGCTTGCCCGGGGGCTTCGCGTAGAAGGGCTCGTTGACGGCCGCGGACATCACGGCGCTCTCGGCACGCTGGCGGTCACGCTCGTCGAGGGCGATCACCGGGCGCTGGTCGTTGCCGCGGATGAGCAGGTGGTCGACGTCAGCCGCGGTGAGCGCGTCGTCGAGGAACAGCAGGTCCTCGATCATCGACTGCTGCGGCGTGAGGTGTCCGTTGATCAAGGTCAGTCGCCCCTTGCGGACGACGACGTCGGATCGGTCGAGACCGCCGGAGGACGGTCGAGGGTTCAGCAGAGGACTCTCGGTCACCGGCTCGGTCTCGTCGTTCATCCATGCCCTTCGGGTGTGCGGCCGGGTCCTGTACCCGACCTGCCGATCCTACCGTCCGTCCGACTCGCGGGGCACCTTGACCACGATGCCCACCACGATGAACAGCGCGGCGGCCACCAGCTGCAGTGCTGCCCAGACCTGCCCGGGGATCGGCACCGTGACGAGCGGGTTCCAGCAGACGGCGACTGCGGCCATGAGCAGGGCGGCCCACCAGACCTTCCCGCGCACGCTGAAGACCAGCACGATCAACGCGAGCACCGTGACGCCCCAGCGGGCGAAGACGAAGCCCGACGAGTCGACGATGGCGACGCAGGCCAGCAGCACGATCGCCGCGATCATCGACGGCGCCAGCGCGGGGCGGGTGAAGGGCGGCGTGGTGCGGGCACCGTTGACGGGTGCGGCGGCTGCGGGTCGAGGGGACCCTGCGGGCACGCCGTGCTGGGACGACCCCACCGGGGGCCGCCCCTTGCGTGCGGCCATCAGTCCGCGGAGCCGTCGAGGTCGATCGCCTGGATCGACCGCGACATCGGCGGCAGGTCGCGGACGCGCTCGAGCGCCGGCACCAGCTCGCCGACCAGCGCACGGTAGCCGTCTTCGGTCAGGTGCAGGCCGTCCTCGGTGAAGCGGGCGTCCAGGTGGTCGCCGTCGGCCAGGGCGGGCCAGGCGTCGAGGTACTGCGCGTGGCACGTGGCGACGAACTGCCGGAGGTGCCGGTTGGCCTGCTCGATCTTCGTGGCGTACTCGGCCTGCCGGGGCAGGATCGACACGAGCAGCAGGCGCACGCCCGGCAGCTCGCGGCGGAGCGTGACCAGGATGGTCTCGACGTTGCGGACCACGTGCTCGGCGCTGGCGCGGTGGTTGCCGAAGTCGTTCGTGCCGATGAGCAGCACGATCACCTCGGGCTGTTCGGCGACGACGGCGTCGAGGCGCGTCAGCACGCCGTCGGTCGTGTCGCCACCGATGCCCTGGTTCAGCGTGTGCTCGTCGGGGAGCCAGGTGTCCCAGTCGCCCTGTTCGGTGATGCTGTCCCCCAGGAAGAGGACGGGGCTGCGGTCGTCGGTCATGCTGCCTCCTCGTGCGCCGGCTCGGGGGTCTCGGTCTGCTGCGTCCGGTTGCGCTGCGTGGACTCGGTGTGGTCGGACTCCCGCTCGGCGGCGGCGGTGATGCGCTCGACCATACCGGGGAAGATGACGCCGTGGAACGGCAGGATGCCGTACCAGTACAGCCGCCCGGCCAGGCCCTGCGGGAAGTAGATGGCCCGCTGGTGGTAGTCGCTGCCGCCGTCGGGGTTCGGTGTGACGGTCATCTCGAGCCACGCACGACCGGGCGACTTGAACTCGGCGCGGAGTCGCAGGTACCGGCCGCGCTCGAGTCGTTCGACGCGCCACCAGTCGAGCGCGTCGCCCTGCTCCAGGCGCTGCTGGTCACGACGCCCGCGGTTCAGGCCGACGCCGCCGGCGATCTTGTCCATCCAGCCGCGGGCGACCCAGGCGAGCGGGAACGAGTACCAGCCGTTGTCGCCGCCGATCGACTCGACGACGCGCCAGACGTCCTCGGCGGAGGCACTGGAGTGCCGCTTCCGGTCGTCGACGTAGACCGTGTGCCCGGCCCAGTCGGGGTCGTTCGGCATCGGGTCGGCCGAGGCGCTCGAGAGCGTCGCGCTGCGCCAGCTCGTCTGGACCTGACCGCTGCGCATCTTGTTGAGCGCGAGGCGGACGGCTCGACGGTACGACGTGAGCCCGCCCTCGGGCTGCGGCACGACGTCGTCGATGTCGTGCTCGCGCTGCACGCACTCGAACTGCAGCGACTCGATGATCGGGGTCGCGAGCTTGCGCGGGATCGGGGTGACGGCGTTGAACCAGTGTGCGGCGAGGCGCGGGGTGAGCACCGGCAGGACCGTGATCGGGCGCTGTGGCAGCTTCGCCTCGACCGCGTAGCCGTTCAGCATCTGGCCGTACCGCAGGACGTCGGGTCCGCCGATGTCGAAGGTGCGGTTGACGTCGGCGGGGACGTCGAGCGCGGCCACCAGGTAGTACAGGACGTCGCGGACCGCGATCGGCTGGATGTGGTTGCGGACCCAGCGCGGCGCGGGCATCCACGGCAGGACGTCGGTCAGGTGCCGGATCATCTCGAACGAGGTGCTGCCCGAGCCGATCACGACCCCGGCCTGGTACGCCACCGTCGGCACGCCCGAGCTGAGGAGGATCTCCCCCACCTCCTTGCGGCTGCGGAGGTGCTTCGACAGCTCGCCGTCGGGGTGCAGCCCGCCCAGGTAGACGAACCGGCTGACGCCGGCCGCCTTCGCCTCGCGCGCCATGGTCTCCGCTGCTTCGCGCTCGGCCGACTCGAAGTCGCCGTCGGCGCCCATCGCGTGGGCGAGGTAGTAGACCGCCTCGATCCCGTCGACGGCGGCGCGCACCGCCTCGGCGTCCTGGAGGTCGCCCTCCGCGACGTCGACCTCACTGCTCCACGGGACGTCCTGGAGCTTCCGGGGGTTGCGCACGAACACACGGACGGAGTGGCCGGCTTCGAGGAGACGAGGGACGAGACGACCACCGATGTACCCGGTGGCGCCGGTGACGAGGACCTGCATGCCCTGCACGCTACGCGGCACGCCTGACGGGTAGGCTTGCCGGGTGGACAACGCAGCCTTCCCCGTCACCGTCGATGCCGTCCGCGGCCTCATCGACCACGCGATCCTGAAGCCCGAACTCACCCGCGCGGACGTCGACGCCCAGCTCGACGAAGCCGCCGCCCACCGCGTCTTCAGCGTCTGCGTCCGTCCGAGCGACGTCGCCCAGGCCGTCGAGCGCCTCACGGGCACCGGTGTCGGCGTCGGCACCGTGATCGGCTTCCCGCACGGCACGACGTCCACCGCGGCGAAGGTCGCCGAGTCGCTGCAGGCACTGGCCGACGGCGCGTTCGAGCTCGACATGGTGCAGAACATCGGCGCGGCGAAGTCGGGTGACTGGCAGCGCGTCGAGCAGGACGTCCGCGCGGTCGTCGACGCCGCCGGCGACACCGTGGTCAAGGTGATCCTCGAGACCGCGTTCCTGACCGACGACGAGATCGTCGCGGCCTCGCGTGCGGCACAGACCGCCGGCGCCGCCTTCGTGAAGACCTCGACCGGGTTCGCCGGCGGTGGCGCGACGGCCGAGCACATCGCCCTGATGCGCCGCACGGTCGGTGCCGACACCGGCGTGAAGGCCTCCGGCGGCGTCCGCGGGCTCGACACCCTGCTCGAGATGGTCGAGGCGGGCGCGAACCGCATCGGGACGAGCGCCTCGGCCCGCATCCTCGACGAGGTCGCGCACCGCGCCGAGACGGGCGCCGCGTCGGCGCTCGGCGACGACACGACGTCCTACTGAACCCGCGGGGCTGAGCCCACGCACCCAGCACGACCCACCCCGACCAGGCCGGTGCCCACCGGACGCGACGACGCGTCGGCGACCCGCACCGTGCCTCCAGACCGCCGCATCGGAGCGCGCATGTCCAGCACCGCACCCCAGTCCCCCGCCCTCGCTCTCGCCGTCGACCTCGGCGGCACGAAGGTCGAGGCCGCGCTCGTCACCGACCAGGGCGTCGTGCTGCCGGCGACCCGGTTCCGCAGCCCCACCGGGCCGCAGCGCACCTCAGACGAGCTGCAAGCCGCCGTCGACGAGGTCGTCACGGCCGCGCTCGGCGCGCTGCCCGCCGACGCGACGCTCGTCGGCGTCGGCGTCGGTTCCGCCGGCCCGGTCGACGAGGAGCACGGCCTCGTCTCCCCGCTCAACATGCCGGTCTGGCGTGGGCACCCGCTGCGCGACCGGATCGCGGCGCTCGTGCCGGACGACGTCCCGGTGACGCTCCGCATGGACGGCCTGGCGATCACCCTCGCCGAGCACTGGGTCGGCGCGGCCCAGGGCTACGAGCACGTCATGGGCATGATCGTCTCCACCGGCGTCGGCGGCGGGCTCATCCTGCACGGTCGCACCGTCAGCGGACCGACGGGCAACGCCGGCCACATCGGCCACGTCGAGTGCGGCGGCTACGACGACCCCTGCGCCTGCGGCGGCACCGGTTGCCTCGAGGCGATCGCCAGCGGCCCGAAGACCGTCGCCTGGGCACGTCGTCAGGGCTTCGCGGGCACGACCGGCGAGGAACTCTCGGCCGCCTACGCCGCGGGCGACGAGATCGCCGTCGCCGCGGTCCAGCGGAGCGGCCGTGCCCTCGGGCAGGCCATCGCCGCCGCCACGAGCCTGGTCGACCTCGAGATCGTCGCCATCGGTGGCGGGTTCTCGCACGTCACGCCGGACCTGTTCGAGTACGCCCGGCAGGCCGTGGCGGAGCGTGTCGAATTCGGGTTCGTCACGAAGGTGCAGATCGTGCCGACCGGGTTGTCCCAGGACGGTCCGCTCATCGGTGCCGCGGCGCTCGTGCACCGCGCCGACGTCCTGCGCTGAGCGCGCGCCTCGCGTCGGGCCGGGCCCGATCCGGTGCGCGGCCGTCGGCTGGTCGCGTCGTCGAAGCGGCCCACGCCGTGGAGGTGACCGGCGACGGCCTGGAGGCGCGGTGCGGGCCCGCCACGGTCCTCCCGGTCGGTGCGTGGCTTGTCCACAGGCCTGTCGGTCGCGTGCGCAGGTCGGGCAGGATGTGCGGGTGCCCCGCCCACGACTGCTGACCAGTGACGACTGGCCGGAGCCCGAGCTGCGTGCGGCGGTCCTGGCCGGTGAGCTGGTCGCCGTCGGTCCCTGCTGGGCCTCCCCCGCTGAGCCGCAGACGCCGTCGTTGCGCGCCGCCGCTGCCGCCTGGGTCCTGCGGGACGCGCGCCTGATCGCCTGCACGCTGACCGCCGCGTGGATCTGGGGTGCGGTGTCCCGGCCGCCGGCGCCGCTCGAGGCCTGCATCCCGCCGCAGGTGCGCGTGCACGTCGGGCCGGACGTGCGCCTGCGAGAGGTCCGGATCCACGTCGACGACACCGTCGAGCGCTCGCGGCTGCGGGTCACGGTACCGGCGCGGACCGCGATTGACCTGCTGCGGACGCCGGGCCCCTCGGCCGGTGTGTTCGGGGAAGCCGAGGCGACGGCCGTGCACGGGCTGCTCGCGATCGGGGCGGTCACGGCCGACGAGCTGCGGACGCGCCTGAGGTCGCTCGGGACGATCCCCATGGTGCGGCAGGCCGAGCGGCGGTTGCGGGGGCTGCAGGGCGCGGCTGGGGGTGCTGTGCGGTAGGGGTCGCGCGCTGGGTGCGGGCGCGGGTGGTCACAACACCCCGCTCACGTTCGCCGAGTGGTCATGAACCGTCGGTTGGCAGGGCCGCAGGCGACGGTTCGTGACCGGTCGACGGTGCCAGTGCCACGTGTCGTGACCGGATGACGGGCTGGAGACACGGGAGGCGCGGGGCGGGGCCGCCACGGGCCTCCCGGTCCGGCGCGTGCGGGCGGTCAGGACACCCCGCTCACATCCGTCGAGTGGTCGCGGACTGTCGGTTGGCGCGGCTGCAGCCGACGGTTCGTGACCGGTCGGCGGACGGGCCGCGCGGGGCGGGGCCGCTAGCCGGCGCTGACGCGGTAGACGTCGTAGACGGCGTCGATGCGTCGCACCGCGTTGAGTACACGGTCGAGGTGGATGGTGTCGCCCATCTCGAACACGAACCGGCTCAGCGCGAGACGGTCGGACGAGGTCGAAACCGTCGCGGACAGTATGTTCACGTGGTGGTCGGTCAGCACCCGGGTGACGTCGCTGAGCAGGCCCGACCGATCGAGCGCCTCGATCTGGATCTGCACCAGGAACACCGACTTCGACGACGGGGCCCACTCGACCTCGATCATCCGGTCGGGTTCGTTCATGAGTGACTTCACGTTGGTGCACGACGACTGGTGCACCGAGACGCCCTGGCCGCGGGTGATGAAGCCCACGATCTGGTCGCCCGGCACCGGCGTGCAGCACTTCGCGAGCTTCACGAGGATGTCGGGCGCACCGCGGACCAGCACGCCGCTGTCGCTCGTGCGCAGCTGCCGACTGGTGACCTGGCGCGGGAACGCGAGTTCGGGTTCGTCCGTCTCGGTCTCGGTCTGGACGTTGCCGAGGACCTTCTCGATCACCGACTGCGTCGAGACGTGGCCCTCGCCGATGGCGGCGTACAGGGCGGAAACGTCCTCGTACCGCATCGACGAGGCGACCTCGGCGATGCTGTCCTGGCTCATGATGCGCTGGAGCGGCAGGTTCTGCTTGCGCATCGCCCGGGCGATGGCGTCACGACCCTGCTCGATCGCCTCTTCGCGGCGCTCCTTGGTGAACCACTGCTTGATCTTGTTGCGCGCGCGGGGGCTGCGGACGAACTGCAACCAGTCCTGCGAGGGGCCGGAATCGGGATTCTTCGACGTGAAGATCTCGACGACGTCGCCACTGGACAGCTGGCTCTCGAGCGGGACCAGGCGGCCGTTGACCTTCGCACCCATCGTGCGGTGGCCGATCTCGGTGTGCACGGCGTAGGCGAAGTCGACCGGGGTGGCTCCGGCGGGGAGCCCGATGACCTTGCCCTGCGGCGTGAAGACGTAGGTTTCCTTCGCGCCGATCTCGTAGCGCAGGGAGTCGAGGAACTCGCCCGGGTCGCTGGTCTCGGCCTGCCAGTCGGTGATGTGGGCGAGCCACGCCATGTCCTGGTCGTCCGTGGTCGACGAGGTACCGGCGTCACGGCCGGCAGCACGCTGCTTGTACTTCCAGTGGGCGGCGACACCGAACTCGGCGCGCTGGTGCATCTCGTGCGTGCGGATCTGGATCTCGACCGCACGACCCTGCGGTCCGAGCACCGTGGTGTGCAGCGACTGGTACAGGTTGAACTTGGGGGTCGCGATGTAGTCCTTGAAGCGACCGGGCAGCGGGGTCCAGCGGGCGTGCACCGAGCCGAGCATGGCGTAGCAGTCGCGCACGGTCGGCACGAGCACGCGGATGCCGACGAGGTCGTAGATCTCGTCGAACTCGCGACCCCGCACGATCATCTTCTGGTAGATCGAGTAGTACTGCTTCGGCCGACCCATGACGTCGCCGCGGACCTTGGCGGCCTTCAGGTCCTTCTTCAGGGTCCCGATGACGTTCTGGACGAACTGCTCGCGCTTCGGCTGGCGTTCCTTGACCAGGCTGTCGATCTCGACGTAGAGCTTCGGGTGGAGGACGGCGAACGACAGGTCCTCGAGCTCGAGCTTGATCATCTGGATGCCGAGCCGGTGCGCGAGCGGCGCGTAGATCTCGAGCGTCTCCTTCGCCTTGCGCGTGGCGGAGGTCGACTCGACGAAGCCCCACGTGCGGGCGTTGTGCAGGCGGTCGGCGAGCTTGATGACGAGGACGCGGATGTCCTTCGACATGGCGATGACCATCTTGCGGACGGTCTCGGCCTGCGCGCTGTCGCCGTACTTGACCTTGTCGAGCTTCGTGACGCCGTCGACGAGCATCGCGATCTCGTCGCCGAAGTCGGCTCGCAGCTGATCGAGCTGGTAGTCGGTGTCCTCCACCGTGTCGTGCAGGAGGGCGGCCGCGATGGTGATCGTGCCGATGCCGAGGTCGGCCAGGATCTGCGCGACCGCGACGGGGTGCGTGATGTACGGCTCACCGGACTTGCGCTTCTGCCCGTCGTGCGCGCGCTCGGCGACCGAGTAGGCCCGCTCGATGAGCGTCACGTCGGCCTTGGGGTGGTGCGAGCGGACCGTGCGGATCAGTGTGTCCACGGCGCCGGCCGGCTGGGCGCGCGAGAACAGGCGCGGCAGCAGCGAGCGGAGGGAACCGAGGTTGCCGGTGGTGTTCGGACCGATCGGGCTCGAGGGCCGCGGGGCGGAACCCGGGCGGCTCGGCGCGGACGGCTCTTCGCGGGTGTCCGTCATGATGCGCCTCCCAGGACTCGGTCCGAGAGCTCGATCCGAGCTCGATCCGACAAGACTACGCGTCCCCGGTCAGTGCCCGTGACGCGGTTCGCCCTGGGCGTCGCGCTCCACCGGTGCCCCCGCCTGCTCCCAGGCGAGCATGCCGCCGGAGAGGTTGACGGCCGGGACCCCCGACTGCTCGAGCGCCGCGACGATGCGCGACGAACGGCCGCCGGAGTGGCAGACGATGATGGCCGGCTGGTCGCCGCCGTCGATCTCCTGCCAGCGGTCCACGAACTCCGACATCGGCACGAGCGTGGCCTGGGGAGCGTGGACCTCGTCCCACTCCCCCTGCTCGCGGACGTCGAACAGGCGGGCTCCGGCGTCGATGCGGCGCTGGGCCTCGGCGACGTCGATCTCCTGGATCTCGATGGGCATCAGACGTTCGCCTCCGCTGCGTCGACCTCACGCCGGCGCTTCTCGGCCGCCGCGGTCTTCTTGGCGTCCGACTCCTTGATCTTCGGCTCGTTCTCCCGCAGCTGCGCGTACATCGGCGACGCGATGAAGATCGTCGAGTAGGTGCCGACGATGATGCCGATGAACAGCGCGAGCGAGATGTCGCGCAGGGTACCGGCGCCGAGCACGTACGACCCGATGAAGAGGATCGCCGCGACCGGCAGCAGTGCCACGACCGAGGTGTTGATCGACCGGACGAGGGTCTGGTTGACCGCGAGGTTGACCGACTGCTTGAACGTCCGGATCGATTCCTGCGCGGTGTTCTCACGCACCTTGTCGAAGACCACCACGGTGTCGTAGAGCGAGTACCCGAGGATCGTCAGGAAGCCGATGACCGCCGCGGGCGTGACCTCGAGCCCGACGATGCCGTACACACCGGCCGTGATGAGCAAGTCGTGCAGCAGCGCCGCCATCGCGGACAGCGACATCTTCCAGGTGCGGAAGTACAGCGTCATGAAGACCGCGGCGAGGGCGAGGAAGATCACGAGACCACGGATGGCCTGCGCGAGCACGTCGGCACCCCACGTCGCGCCGATGAAGGTCGCGGCGACCTGGCTCTCCGGGACGTCGTAGGCCTTCGCCAGGGCGTCCTGCACCTCGGTCGTCTGCCGGTCGGTGAGCTGCCCGGTCTGCACGCGGATGCCGTGCGTGCCGAGCTGCGAGACGCGCGGGATCGACTCCGGGACGACGTCCTCGACGGTCTCGGTGGCGATGTTCTGGTCGAGCGTCTTGACGTCGGAGATCGTGAACTCCGAGCCGCCGGTGAACTCGATGCCGAGCTGGTACCCGCCACGGAGCCACGGGGTGACCAGGGAGATCAGGATCATCGCGAGGGCGATGAGGTACCAGGTCTTCCGGCGCCCGATGATGTCGTACGACCGCTTCCCCGTGTAGAGGTCGCTGCCGAACTGGCTGAAGCTGGCCATCAGTCGTCCTTCCCGTCCGGCGTCGAGCCGTTGTCGCCGGAGGCCTGCTGGGCCTTCCGCTCCGCGATCGTCTGTCGGCGCTGTGCCTCACCGGCACTGCGCTGGCGCTTGCCGTCCACGACGGGTGCGCGGAACTGCGCGCGCCCCCGGTAGACGGCACCGAGTGCTGCCGGGTCGAGACCGCTGAACCGGTGCCCCTCGCCGAAGAACCGGCTGCGGGCGATGAGCTGCATCATCGGGTGGGTGAAGAGCGCGACCACCACGATGTCGATGAGTGTCGTGAGGAGCAGCGTGAACGCGAAGCCCTTCACGTCGGCGACCGCGAGCACGTAGAGCGTCACGGCGGCCAGGAAGTTCACCGCGTCGGACGCCAGGATCGTGCGGAGGGCACGCTTCCAGCCGGACTCGACCGCGCTCTCGAGGGCACGGCCGTCACGGAGTTCGTCACGGATGCGCTCGAAGTAGACGATGAACGAGTCCGCCGTGATGCCGATGGCGACGATGAGACCCGCCACACCCGCCAACGAGAGGCGGTAGTCGACGCGCCACGACATGATCGCGATCACCAGGTAGGTGAGCACGGCGGCGATCCCGAGCGACAGCACCGTGACGAACGCCAGGGCCCGGTACTGGATGACCGAGTAGATGATCACCAGGATCAGACCGATCAGACCGGCGATGAGGCCACCGATGAGCTGCGCGGTGCCGAGTGTCGCCGAGATGTTCTCGTTCGACTGCACCTGGAAGTTGATCGGCAGCGCACCGTACTTGAGCTGGTCGGCGAGGGTCTTCGCAGACTCGGCGGTGAAGTTCCCGCTGATCTGCGCCTTGCCGTTGGTGATCGCCGAGTTCGTCGTCGGGGCTTCGATCACCGTGCCGTCGAGCACGATCGCGAACTGGTTCTGCGGCTGCTGGAGCGACACGAGACGGTTCGTGACGGTGCGGAAGTCCTTCGAACCCTCGCCGTTGAACGTCAGGTTGACGGCCCACTGGCCGGTCGACGTGCCCTGCGAGTCGGTGGCGAGACCCGAGGTGGCGTTGCTGACGTCGGCTCCGAGGACCTCGACCGGACCGAGGATGAACTTCGCCGCGCCCGTCTGGTCACAGGTGACGAGGGGCTCGTCATCGGGTGCCGCGGTGATGTCGTCCGGCGCTGCACAGTTGTAGTTGGTGTACAGGTCCTGCAGCTTCGGCGTGACCCAGTTCAGGTCGCTCGCGTTCGACGGCTTCGCGCTCGGCGTCGCGGCGAGCGATGCCGGGGGCGAGTAGGGAGTCGGCGACGCGGTGCCCTTGCCGTCGCCACCGACGGCCGAGCTCGATGCGGCCTCGGTGAAGAGCACCGGGCGGAAGGTCAGCTTGGCTGCGGCCTCGATGCGGTCGATCGTGGCCTTGTCGGGGCGACCCGGGATCGAGACCACGATGTTGTTCGCGCCCTGGGTGTTGATCTCGGACTCGGAGACACCGGTGGCGTCGATGCGCTGGCGGATGATGTTCACCGCCTGCTGCAGCTGCTGCGAGGTGACGGAGTCGCCCTCGGTGTTCTGCGCCGCGAGGGTCAGCTGTGTGCCGCCCTGCAGGTCCAGAGCCAGCTCCGGCACCCAGCTCGCGCCCTGGTACCACTTGTCGGTGTCGTCCTTCGAAGAGCCGGCGAGGACCGACGCGGCGGTGTTCACGCCGGCGAGGATCGCCATCAGGATCACCAACCAGGTGAGCGAGCGCAGCGCCTTCTTGACGGGTGTCGATCGTGCCACCGGTCGTCTCGTCTTTCTGTTCAGGACCGTCGGCACACCGTGCGACGGCAGAGGGAAGCCGCCGGGTCAGACGACCCGGCGGCCGAGGGCGTCAGTCGTCGGACTTGCGCTTCGTGGCGTCGGTCTCGTCGACGCGGTCGGTGTCGACCCGCTCGCCGTAGACCGGCTCACCGTTGAGCTCGGCCACCGGCTTCGGCTCGTCCTCGGTGGTCGTGGTGGTCTCGACGTCGGACGCGTTGTCGTCGACGACGCGCGACAGGGTCTGGCGGTGCACGGTGACGATGGTCCCCGGTGCGATCTCGACGTCAGCGGTGACCTTCTCCTCGTTCACGGAGAGGAGAGTGCCGTAGAGGCCGAAGGACAGCATGACCTTCGCGCCCGGGACCATCTTGTCCACGAGTTCGGCCTGCTGCTTCTTGCGCTTGCGGCTGTTGTAGAACATGAAGGCCGCGAACGCCACGACGATGACGATGAGGATGACTTCTTGACCCATGATGCGTTGCCTTCTCTGGTTGCTCGGTTTCGGGCCGTAGCAGTCTAGGGCACGCCGGTGTCCGTGGCATGTCACTCGACTGATCGGCGTTCAGTCGTCGGTGTCCTGGTCGTCGAAGAGCCCCGGCTGCCCGCCGTCGGCCTGTCCCGGGGTGAGACCGAGGTGCCGCCAGGCACGTGGTGTGGCGATGCGCCCACGGGGCGTGCGCGTCACGAGACCGACCCGGACGAGGAACGGTTCAACGACCGACTCGATCGTCTCGGACTCCTCGCCGACGGAGACGGCGAGGGTGTTCAGACCGACCGGCCCCCCGTCGAACCGGGTCAGCATGATCTCGACCACGGCCCGGTCGAGCCGATCGAGCCCGAGTTCGTCGACGTCGTACAGGTCGAGTGCACCCTGGACCGCGGCCATGCCGTCGGTGGTGCGGTGCACGAGGGCGTAGTCGCGCACCCGGCGGAGCAGGCGGTTCGCGATGCGCGGGGTGCCGCGGGAGCGTCCGGCGATCTCGCGCAGGGCGGTCCGGTCGATGTCGAGTTCGAGCAGGTGGGCCGCACGGATCAGGACCTGCTCGAGCTCGTCCTTCTCGTAGAACTCGAGGTGGGCGGTGAAGCCGAAGCGGTCGCGCAGCGGGTTCGGCAAGAGGCCAGCCCGGGTGGTGGCGCCGACGAGCGTGAACGGTGCGAGGTCGAGCGGGATGCTCGTGGCACCCGCACCCTTGCCCACCATCACGTCGATGCGGAAGTCCTCCATCGCCAGGTAGAGCATCTCTTCTGCCGAGCGGGCCATGCGGTGGATCTCGTCGATGAACAGCACTTCGCCCGGGACCAGGGACGACAGCACGGCGGCGAGGTCACCGGCGTGCTGGATCGCCGGCCCGCTCGACATGCGCAGCGGCCGGCCGGTCTCGTGCGCGACGATCATCGCGAGCGTGGTCTTGCCGAGGCCGGGAGGACCCGCCATCAGGATGTGGTCGGGCGTGCGCTCCTGCATGCCTGCGGCCTTGAGGAGCAGGTCGAGCTGCCCGCGCACCTTGCGCTGCCCGACGAACTCGTCGAGCGAGCGGGGGCGGAGCGCGCCTTCGAACGCGAGTTCCTCTTGCGACTCGGCGCCGGCGGACGTGATGCCGCTCACCGGCCGGCTGCCGCGGGTCGCAGGGCGCCGAGGGCGGCGCGGAGCAGGGCCTGGGTGCCCATCGCGGCGGCACCGGGCTCGTTGGCGACGGCGTCGTCGACCGCGGACTGTGCCGCGTCCTCGCGCCAGCCGAGGCCGATGAGCGCCGAGACGACGTCGACCGCGGCGGGGTGCACTGCGGTCCCCCGTGCGGCCGCGACCACGGCTGCCTGCTCGAAGGCCACGAGCTTGCCGGAGAGCGCGACGATGATGAGCTTTGCGGTCTTCGGGCCGATGCCGGAGACCTTGCGGAACGCGCCGTCGTCCTCGTTCGCGACGGCGTTCGCGATCCGTGCCGGGTCCATGTGGGCCAGGACGCCCATCGCGGACTTCGGGCCGACGCCGGAGACCCCGCGGAGCAGGTCGAACACCTGCAGCGCGTCGGTCGACTCGAACCCGAAGAGCAGGTGCTCGTCCTCGCGCACGATCATGGCGGTCCGCACGAACACCTCGGAACCGTGGCGCATCGTCAGCGCGTGTGCGGGGGTCACGGTGACGGCGTACCCGACTCCCCCGACCTCGATCACCACGGCCGAACCGGCGATGTCGATGCAGGTGCCCCGGAGACTCGCGATCATGCTCCGAGCCTAGGGCCGCCCACCGACGACGCCGACCTGCCACGCTGCGGGCGGGCCGCGGCGGCGGCCGCACGGGCCAGCGGCGAGTCGACGGTGCCGCCCTGGGCGTCCCGCCAGGCACGCTGTGCCGGGGTGAGGTTCGTAGCACGCGAGCCGGCGGCGTCGGGTGATCCGAGCCTCCAGGCATGGCACACGGCCAACGCGAGCGCGTCGGCGGCGTCGGCCGGCTTCGGGGCCTCGTCGAGACCGAGCACGCGCGCGATCATGGTCTGCACCTGACGCTTGTCGGCGTTGCCGTAGCCGGTGACGGCGGCCTTGACCTCGGACGGGGTGTGCAGGCCGACGGGCAGGCCGCGGGCGGCCGCGGCGTGCAGCGCCAGGCCGGCCGCCTGCGCGGTCCCCATCACGGTGCGGACGTTCGCCTGCGCGAACACCCGCTCGACGGCGACCGCATCCGGGTGGTGCTCGTCGATCTCGGCGGCGATGCCGTCGGCGATGCGGAGCAGCCGCTGTTCGAGCGGCATGTCCGGCGGGGTGCGCACGACCGTCACGTGGACGAGCCGTGCGCGCCGGTTCGGTGCGACCTCGACGACGCCGACGCCGCACCGGGTGAGCCCGGGGTCCACCCCGAGCACACGGAGCACGGTTACTCGCCCTCGTCCTCGTCGAGCTCGGCCTGGACGTCCGCGGGGATGTCGAAGTTCGAGTAGACGTTCTGCACGTCGTCCGAGTCCTCGAGCGCGTCGATCAGGCGGAACACCTTGCGGGCGGTCTCGGCGTCGACCGGGACCTTGAGACCGGGCACGAACTCGGCGTCGGCGGAGTCGTAGTCGATGCCGGCGTCCTGCAGGGCAGTGCGGGCGGCGACCAGGTCGCTCGCCTCGGTGATGATCTCGAAGCCACCACCCTGGTCGATGACGTCCTCGACACCGGCGTCCAGCACCGCGGTCATCACGGTGTCCTCGTCGAGGCCGTCGGTCTTCGTGACCGAGATGACGCCCTTGCGCGAGAAGTTGTAGGCGACGCTGCCCGGGTCGGCCATGGTGCCGCCGTTGCGCGACATCGCGGTCCGGACCTCGGCCGCGGCACGGTTCTTGTTGTCCGTGAGGCACTCGATGAGCATCGCGACGCCGTTGGGGCCGTAGCCCTCGTACATGATCGTCGTGTACTCGATGGTCTCGCCCGTGAGACCCGCACCGCGCTTGACGGCGCGGTCGATGTTGTCGTTCGGGACCGAGGTCTTCTTCGCCTTCTGCACGGCGTCGACCAGGGTCGGGTTGCCGGACATGTCGGCACCGCCCATCTTCGCGGCGACCTCGATGTTCTTGATCAGCTTGGCGAACGACTTGGCACGGCGCTGGTCGATGACCGCCTTCTTGTGCTTGGTCGTTGCCCACTTGGAATGCCCGGACACGGTTCTCCTTGCGTCTTGCGGAAAGTCCCGCTCAGTTTAGCGGCCCTGTGGGCCGAACACCGGCCTGGAGGCGCGGCGCGGCTTCCGTCCCGTCGGTGCGGCGGGTGGACGGTCACGCCTCAGGCGCTGCGCACCAGGTCGAGGAACCGGCGGTGGAAGCGGTCCTCGCCGGCGACCTCGGGGTGGAACGCACTCGCGATGACGTTGCCCTGCTGCACGGCGACGACCTGGCCGTCGGGCAGTGCGCCGAGGACGTGGACGTCGTCGCCGCGCTGCTCCACGACGGGGGCCCGGATGAACACGGCGTGCACCGGGGCCTCGCCGAGGTCGGGCATCGGGATGTCGATCTCGAACGAGTCGTTCTGCGCACCGAACGCGTTGCGGCGCACGGTGGTGTCGAGCACGTCGAGGGTCTGCTGGCCGCTGATGCCGTCGGTGATCCGCGACGACAGCATGATCATGCCGGCGCAGGTGCCGTAGGTGGGCAGGCCACCGCGGATCGCGTCGGCGAGGGGCTCGGCGACGCCGAACGCGCGGGACAGCTTGTCCATCACGCTCGACTCGCCCCCGGGGATCACGACGCCGTCGAGGGTCTCGATCTCCTCGGGGCGACGGAGCGGCACCACGTCGGCGCCGAGCTCGGTCAGCGAGGCGATGTGCTCGCGGAAGTCACCCTGCAGCGCCAGGACCCCGATGCGGGGCCGAGCGCCGCCCGTCGGACTACCAGCCACGCTCGGCGAGGCGGTGCGGTGCGGGGACGTCGGCGACGTTGATGCCGACCATCGCCTCGCCCAGACCACGGGAGACCTCGGCGATGACCTTGGGGTCGTCGTGGAAGGTCGTCGCCTTGACGATCGCGGCGGCACGCGCTGCCGGGTCGCCGGACTTGAAGATGCCGGAACCGACGAAGACACCGTCGGCGCCGAGCTGCATCATCATCGCGGCGTCGGCCGGGGTGGCGACACCACCGGCGGTGAAGAGGACGACGGGGAGCTTGCCGGTGCGGGCGACTTCCTGCACGACGTCGATCGGGGCCTGGAGCTCCTTGGCGGCGACGTAGAGCTCGTCGTCACGCAGGTTGCGGAGCGCCGCGATCTCCTTGGTGATGGTGCGGATGTGCTTGGTGGCCTCGGACACGTCGCCCGTGCCGGCCTCGCCCTTGGAACGGATCATGGCCGCGCCCTCGGTGATGCGACGGAGCGCCTCGCCCAGGTTGGTGGCACCGCAGACGAACGGGGTGGTGAACTTCCACTTGTCGATGTGGTTGAGGTAGTCGGCCGGCGACAGCACCTCGGACTCGTCGATGTAGTCGACGCCGAGCTCCTGCAGCACCTGCGCCTCGACGAAGTGGCCGATCCGGGCCTTCGCCATGACGGGGATCGACACCGCGGCGATGATCTCCTCGATCATCGAGGGGTCGGACATGCGGGCGACGCCGCCCTGCGCACGGATGTCAGCGGGGACGCGCTCGAGGGCCATGACGGCGGTCGCACCGGCTTCTTCCGCGATGCGGGCCTGCTCGGCGTCGACGACGTCCATGATCACGCCGCCCTTGAGCATCTCGGCGAGTCCGCGCTTGACGCGGTCGGAGCCGGTGATCGAGGTGCCAGGGGTGCCGGAGGTGCTGGTGCTGTCGCTCATGATGCCGACCAGTCTAGTGCGCCCGGGGCCACCCGTCGGCGACGAGTCGACGGGTCTCGCCGAGCAACTGCGACATGGACTTCGTCCGGGCGATGATCGGGAAGAAGTTCGCGTCCGACTGCCACCGCGGAACGATGTGCTGGTGCAGGTGTGCGGCCACGCCGGCACCGGCGACCTCGCCCTGGTTCATGCCGATGTTGAAGCCGTCGCAGTGCGAGACCTCGCGCAGCACCCGCATCGCGGTCTGGGTCAGCTCGCCGATCTCGCGCAGTTCGTCAGGAGTCGCCTCGTCGTAGAGCGGGACGTGGCGGTACGGGCAGACCAGCAGGTGCCCGTTGTTGTACGGGAACAGGTTGAGCAGCACGTAGGCGTGCTCACCCCGGGCCACGATCAGGGCGTCCTCGTCGGACTTCCGCGGGGCTTCGCAGAACGGGCAGTCGTCGTCGTGCCCGCGTCCCCGGCCTTCGCGGCCGGCGTCGATGTAGGCCATCCGGTGCGGGTTCCAGAGCCGCTGGAACGCGTCCGGGACGGCTGCGCCCGTGGCCGCGTCGCGGATCACCAGCGGATCGGTGTCCGCGCCTTCGGAGGGCGCGGCGGCGGTGGGGCCGGCCACGTCGTCGACGTGACCGGTCCCACCGGCCTGCTCCGGGCCTCCCGACTGCGCCATCAGACCTGCGTGCGCTCGCGGATCGCGGTGAGGATGCGGTCCACGGCCTCGTCGACGGGCACCGCGTTGTCCTGGCGGCCGTCGCGGAAGCGGAAGCTGACGGCGCCGGCATCGCGGTCGTCGCCACCGGCGATGAGCTGGAACGGCACCTTCGCCTTGGTGTGCGTGCGGATCTTCTTCTGCATGCGGTCGTCCGAGTGGTCGACCTCGGCGCGGACGCCGTGGGCGCGGAGCTTCGCGATGACCTCGTCGAGGTAGTCGCCGTACTCGGCCGCGACCGGGATGCCGACGACCTGGACGGGCGACAGCCACGCTGGGAACGCACCCGCGTAGTGCTCGGTGAGGACCCCGAAGAAGCGCTCGATCGAGCCGAACAGCGCGCGGTGGATCATCACCGGACGCTGGCGCGAGCCGTCGGCCGCGGTGTAGTCGATGCCGAAGCGCTCGGGCAGGTTGAAGTCGAGCTGCACGGTCGACATCTGCCAGGTGCGGCCGATGGCGTCGCGGGCCTGCACGGAGATCTTCGGGCCGTAGAACGCGGCGCCGGCGGGGTCCGGCACGAGCTCGAGACCGGACTCCTCGGCGACCTGGCGCAGGGTCTCCGTCGCGACGTCCCAGACCTCGTCGTCACCGACGTACTTCTCCGGGTCCTTCGTCGACAGCTCGAGGTAGAAGTCGTCGAGGCCGTAGTCGCGCAGCAGCGAGAGCACGAACGCGAGGGTCGTGGTCAGCTCCTCCTTCATCTTCTCCTGCGTGGTGAAGATGTGCGCGTCGTCCTGGGTCAGGCCGCGCACGCGGGTGAGGCCGTGGATGACGCCAGACTTCTCGTTGCGGTACACCGTGCCGAACTCGAACATCCGGAGTGGCAGGTCGCGGTAGGAGCGGGGCTGCGACCGGTACGCCAGGATGTGCATCGGGCAGTTCATCGGCTTGAGGTAGTAGTCGGCGCCCTGCCGGGTGACGTTGCCGTCCTCGTCCTTCGCCTCGTCCATGTGCATGGCCGGGAACATGCCGTCCTTGTACCAGCCGAGGTGCCCGGAGGTCTCGAACAGGTCGCCCTTGGTGATGTGGGGCGTGTAGACGAACGAGTAGCCGTTCTCCTCGTGCCGACGGCGCGAGTAGTCCTCCATCTCGCGGCGGATGATGCCGCCCTTCGGGTGGAAGATCGCCAGGCCGGAACCGATCTCGTCGGGGAACGAGAACAGGTCGAGTTCGGCGCCGAGCTTGCGGTGGTCGCGCTTGGCGGCTTCCTCGAGGCGCACCAGGTACGCCTTGAGCTGGTCCTTGTCGGGCCAGGCGGTGCCGTAGATGCGCTGCAGCTGCGGGTTCTTCTCGGAGCCGCGCCAGTACGCGGCGGCGACGCGCATGAGCTTGGCGGCGTTGCCGATCCAGCGGGTGTGCGGGACGTGCGGGCCGCGGCAGAGG
The DNA here is from genome assembly GCF_003234735.1 of Curtobacterium sp. MCLR17_040. Taxonomy (NCBI): domain Bacteria; kingdom Bacillati; phylum Actinomycetota; class Actinomycetes; order Micrococcales; family Microbacteriaceae; genus Curtobacterium; species Curtobacterium sp. MCLR17_040. The sequence goes on from NZ_QKTE01000005.1 coordinate 54,420, forward strand.
TCCTGCCAGAGCACCTCGCCCGACTTCGGGTCGACGTTCTCGTACACGGTGAGCTCGCCGGCACCGACCTCGACGCTCTCGCCGGAGTCACCGTCGGACGCTGCACCCTTGAGGCCGATGAGCTCCTGCTTGTAGGGCTCCCCCGCCATCAGCTCGCGTGCCTGCTCGTCGGTGACGACCACGCGACGGAAGCGCTGGGCCTGCTTGACGATGCGGTCCATGCCCTTCTCGATCGCCTTGAGGTCTTCGGGGGTGAAGGGCTCGGCGACGTCGAAGTCGTAGTAGAAGCCGTCGGTGACGGGCGGCCCGATGCCGAGCTTGGCGTCCGGGTTGATCTGCTGCACGGCCTGCGCCAGCACGTGGGCTGCCGAGTGCCGCAAGATGTCGAGCCCGTCCTGCTCCTGCAGGGTGACGGCCTCGGCGGTCTCGCCGGCCTGCACGTCCGCCGCGAGGTCCTTCAGGACACCGTCGACACGGATCGCGACGATGCCGCGCTCACCGTCGAAGAGCTCGGTGCCGGTCGTGGTCGTCGTCGCGGTCCGGGGCTCGGGTGCCTGGGGAAGCTCGGCGGGCGCGGGTGCGACTGACTCGGTCACGATGATGGGACTCCTCGATCGAAATGGTGCGTCAAGACTAGTGCGAGACGTGCTCGCGTGCGGACGCCGGGGACGCACCTGTGGAGAGAACGGATGCCGCCCCGACCGCGCGGTTGCCCGCGATCAGGCCGGGACGGCGCCGAGCGTCGCGACGGGCAGGCGCGGCTCGAGACGCTCGCGCCCGCTCAGGCCGTCGAGCTCGAGCAGGGCGGCGAACCCGATGGCCTGGTAGCCGGCGCGTTCGAGCAGCGTGATGGTGGCTGCGCCGGTCCCGCCGGTGGCCAGGACGTCGTCGACGACGAGCACCCGGGTGCCGGCCGGTAACTGACCGGGGCGCAGTTCGAGTTCGGCCTCGCCGTACTCCAGCGCGTACTGCTCGCTGAGGACCTCGCCGGGGAGCTTCCCCGCCTTGCGCACGGTGAGCACGCCGACCTGGTGCTGGGCGGCGATGCCCCCGGCCAGTGCGAAGCCGCGGGCCTCGATGCCGGCGACGGCGTCGAACCCGGCTCCGATCGCGAACGGTGCCGCGAGTGCTTCGCACACGCGGCCGAACGCGACGGCGTCCGAGAACACGGGCGTCACGTCACGGAAGAGCACCCCCGGCTTCGGGAAGTCCGGTACGAGGGCGGTGAGGCGTTCGACGAGTGCAGCTGCGGTTTCGGTCACCCGCCAACGGTACGGGAGGCCCGGGGTGCGTCCGACACGTCGGCGCACGGTGCGAGGGTGGTCGCCTCGTGCGGGGCCAACCGTTCGCGGCACGGTGCGGGTTCCGTCGGACGATTTGCCGAAGGTGGCTCGGTGCGAGGTTGTTTCCTCGCACCGAGCCGTTCAGTCCGCACGGGCTTCGGAACGACGCACCGTGCGTGCGTGACGCCGACGACAGCGCCGGCGCCGGCGCCCCAGCGCCGCGGGTCAGCGCCACATCCGCATGGCGGCGCCCTGGGTGATCCAGTCGGCCTCGCGCTGTTGGCGTTCCCGCTCGAGGCGGGCCAGTGTGGCGAGGTCGACCTCGGGCCGCTCCTTGCGGGTGCGTCGGCTCCAGATGATGAGCGACATCCCGACCCGGAGTGCGATGCGGTCGGCGAGTGAGACCCGGCGGCGCACCGCGCGGGTATCGGGTGGACGGGTGGTGGTCTTCGTGGACACGGTGTTCCCCTTCAGGGCACGGCAGAGCTGCCCGGGTGTCGGGCAGGACGAATCCGCCCGGGTTGCGGGCAGCAGGAATTGAATGCGTGAGAATGCACTCCGGGATGGTCCGGAAATGTTCGGACAACGATCGCGGAATGCTCGTCGACACCGAGAGCGTCGCACTGTCCACCGACATTCTTCCGGCGTCGTCCGCGCAGATCGGACGGCACGCATCAACGTGCCGTCGAGCCGCTCAGCGGATGAACGAACCGGTGCTGCGCGAGCCTGATCGGCTCAGCGCACGGTGCCCGGAGGCACAGGTGTCAGGAGAGTGGGACGCCCCGGGTCAGCGGACGCGGAACGGGGTACCGACGCGTCCACGGATTCCACGGAACGGAGTGGTTGCGGAGATCATCATGGTCGGCCCCCTTTCGGTCTCGAGCTGGCGGAGTCGTCCGGGTCGAATGTTCGACCGTTCGCGACGAGTGAACACTATCGGCACCGCAATTCGGAGCGCAACCCCTTTTCCGGAAAACATCCGGAATTGCATTCCCGAACAGGCTGATCACGGTGCGACGTTCGTGGTCTCGCGTCAACTTGCCGGCTGTGTGCGGAGTTCCCGTCGCACACCGGTGACGGGCCTCCCGGCTGCACCGTGCGTCGTCCGCGGGCCGGTGGCAGCCTGCGCGCTCGGTGCGGGATGGCAGGCGCGCACGGTGCGGGCAACCTCGCACCGCGTGACGGAGCACGCACGGCGCGCGGCGGCGGCGCGCAGCGCAACACCGCGGCGGTCCGCGCACGCCGAAGGCCCGGTACCGAGTCGGTACCGGGCCTTCGTGCGTGCGTGCGACCGGACTAGACCGCTGCGTGCTCCGCGACGCTCGCCGTCAGGGCATCGCCCTCGACGTCGATCCGCACGGTGTCACCCGCGGTGACCCCGCCCTCGACCACCAGGGTCGCGATGCGGTCGTCGACCTCGCGCTGGATGAGCCGACGGAGCGGGCGTGCGCCGTACTCCGGCTCGTACCCGTGCTCGGCGAGCCAGTCGACCGCCGCGTCGGACACCGACAGGAGCATGTCCTGGGCGACCAGCCGGAGCGCCGTGTCCTGCAGCAGCAGCGACACGATCGACGCGATCTGGGACCGGTCGAGCTTGCGGAACAGCACGATCTCGTCGATGCGGTTGATGAACTCGGGCCGCATCGCCTCGCGCAGCTTGCCCATGACGCGGGCCCGCAGGTCGTCTTCGGCGTAGCCGTCCGTCGCGCCGACCGGGGAGAACCCGAGCGCTCCCGAGCGGGAGGCGAGGAACTCCGCGCCGATGTTCGACGTCATGATGACGACCGTGTTCCGGAAGTCGACCGTCCGCCCCTGCCCGTCAGTGAGCCGGCCGTCGTCGAGCACCTGCAGCAGCAGGTTGAAGACGTCCGGGTGGGCCTTCTCGACCTCGTCGAGCAGGATCACCGAGTACGGGTTGCGGCGGACACGCTCGGTGAGCTGGCCGGCCTCGTCGTAGCCGACGTACCCGGGAGGGGCACCGACCAGGCGGGACACGGTGTGGCGTTCGCCGAACTCGCTCATGTCGAAGCGGAGCATGGCGGACTCGTCACCGAACAGCGACGACGCCAGGGCCTTCGCGAGTTCGGTCTTGCCGACACCCGTCGGGCCGAGGAACAGGAAACTGCCCACCGGACGACGCGGGTCGCCCATGCCGGTCCGGCTGCGCCGTACCGCCTTCGCGATCGCCCGCACGGCGTCGTCCTGGCCGACGACTCGGTCGTGCAGCTCGGACTCGAGCGCGGCGAGCCGCGTCTTGTCGGCCGAGCCGAGGCGGGTCACCGGGATCCCGGTGGCGCGGGACACCACGGCGGCGATGTCGGCCTCCGTGATCGACGTGTCCGCGGATTCCGGACTGGAGGGGCGGCTGGCGTCCGCCGACGAGGCGGCGGTGATCCGGGCCTCCAGTCCGACGATCTCGTCGCGCAGGTCGGACGCTTCCTCGTAGTGCTCCTCGGCGACCGCGCGGTCCTTGCGGGCCGTCAGGTCGGCGACCTGGGCACGCAGTGCCTCGACGTCGACGTCGCCCGACAGGGCGAGGCGGCGGCGTGCACCGGCCTGGTCGATGAGGTCGATGGCCTTGTCCGGCAGGTGCCGGTCGGTCACGTAGCGGTGCGAGAGCTCGACGGCGGCGCGGAGTGCCTCGGGCGTGTAGCCGACGCCGTGGTGCTCCTCGTAGCGCGGGGCGAGGCCGGTCAGGATCGCGACGGCGTCCTCGACGTTCGGCTCCCCCACCGTGACGGGCTGGAACCGGCGCTCGAGCGCGGCGTCCTTCTCGATCCGGCGGTACTCGTTGAGTGTCGTCGCGCCGACCAGGTGCAGGTCGCCGCGGGCGAGTCGGGGCTTGAGGATGTTGCCGGCGTCCATCGAGCCGCCCTCGCCGCCGCCACCGGCGCCGACGACGGTGTGGAGCTCGTCGACGAAGACGATGAGCTCGTCGGCGTGCGCCGCGATCTCGTCCATCGCCGTGGTGAGGCGCTCCTCGAAGTCGCCGCGGTAGCGGGTGCCGGAGAGCATGCCGGGCAGGTCGAGCGCGACGACCCGCTTGCCCTGCAGCAGGGCGGGGACGTCACCGTCGACGATGCGCTGGGCGAGGCCCTCGACGATCGCGGTCTTGCCGACGCCGGGCTCACCGATCAGCACCGGGTTGTTCTTGGTGCGACGGAGCAGGATCTCGACGGTCTGCTCGATCTCGTCGGCGCGGCCGATCACCGGGTCGACGTGTCCGTCACGGGCGCGCCCGGTGAGGTCGGTGCCGAACTGATCGAGCGTCGGGGTGTCGCTGTCGGAACCGGACTCGGCCGTTCCGATCGTCGCACCGGTTCCTGGCATGGGGAGCCCCTCTCGTGCTGCTGCCGCGGCCTGCTGGGCGTAGTCCTGCATGACCTGCGGGGTGATCCCGGCGCTGGCGAGCAGCTGGCCGGTCACGGTCTCCTGGTCCATCACGAGCGCGAAGAAGACGTGCTCGGGGTCGGTGTAGGTGCTGCCGAAGCCCCGCGCGGCCTGCGTCGCCTCGACGAGGATGCGCTGGGCGGTGCCGGTCAGTGCCGGGCGGCCGGTCTGCTCGGCCAGCGGCTCGTGCGCCATCGGCAGGCGCTGCTCGATCTCCTCGGCGAGTCGCTGGGGGTCGACCCCGGCGGAACGCACGACGGCGTCGAACGGTTCGGTGCGGACGAGCACGTGCAGGATGTGCAGTGCGTCGATCTCGCGCTGCCCCTGCGCGACCGCGTACTCGGCGGTGTGCTGGAGCAGCTCGTGGGTCCGGCGGCTGAGCAGCCGGGTGATGTCGACCGGTCGACCGAACGCGCGGACGCGCTGCTGGTCACCGGTGCGCTGTGCCGCGAGCAGGCGGGCGAGGAACTCGTCGAACGAGTCGTTGCTACCGGTCGGGCCGAACGTCTCTGGCAAAGGGACCTCCTGGGGAACTTGAGTGCCTTCGACTCAATGCAACGCAGGAGGGTCCGGGTCATTCCCGGGTGCCGAAAAAACTTGCGGCGACTCGACTCAGGTCCGCGCGATGGGTGCGGCGACCGCCTCGGTGATCCGTGCGAGGTCGGTCGGTGCCACCTCGACGTCGAATCCGCGACGTCCGCCGGACACGAAGATGCTCGCGTACGACAGCGCCGACTCGTCGAGCACGGTGCGGAGCCGGGTCTTCTGGCCGACCGGGCTGATCCCGCCGACCACGTAGCCCGTGCGCTTCTCGGCGAGGGCGGGATCGGCCAGCGTCGCCTTCTTGCCCCCGACGGCTGCGGCGATCGCCTTGAGGTCGAGCCGGTTCGCCACCGGCACGATCGCGACGGCGAGGGTGCCGTCGACGGAGACGACGAGGGTCTTGAAGACCTGCTCCTCGCGCAGCCCGAGGGCGGCGGCCGCCTCTTCTCCGAAGTTGGTGGCGCTCTCGTGGTGCTCGTACACGTGTGGCGTGTACGAGACCCCGGCCGCCTCGAGCGCGACGGTCGCTGGGGTGCTCGGCGAACCTGCGGTCATGCCGTGATCCTCCCCCGCCGCACCTTCCGGTCCTCGACGGCACGCGGGCGTTACGCTGAACGGACCATGACCGCCGTCCTGCTGCTGCTCCGCGCCACCGCCGCGCTGGTGCTCGGCGACCCGGCCGCCGGGGTGCTGCCCCTGCTGGCCGTGGCGGCACTCGGGCTGACCGCGGTCGCCGTGACCGTCGTCGTCGCCCGGCTGCTCGTCGCGGTGCTGGCAGCCGTCCTCGGGGTCGGATCGGCGTCCGTGTCGGACCGGTCGGCGGTACCCGACCTGGTCACCCGGATCGGGTGGAGCCACCCCGACGCCGACGGCCACGTCCGCTCACGGGCACCGGGGGTCGCGACCCCGGCCTGACCACCGACCGGTGGCCGGGCCGCTCGCGCACCTCGCTGACCCACCACCGATCGGAACCGTCATGGACCTGTCCACCCTGCCCCTCGTCGGCCCGCTGCTGCACGGCGGCGCGGACCTCGTCACCGCCCTCACCGCGGCGCTCTCCCCCGTCGCCGGCTCGTTCGCCGCGGCGATCGCCGTCGTGCTCCTCACCCTGGCCGTCCGCCTGGTGCTCGTCCCGCTGTCCGTGCTGCAGGTGCGGGCCGAGCGGGACCGCCGGCGCCTCGCACCACAGCTCGCGGCGCTCCGGAAGCGCCACGGCCGCGACACCCAGCGGCTGCAGCGAGCAGTGCAGCAGCTGTACACCGACGAGAAGGTCTCGCCGCTGGCCGGCTGCCTGCCCGTCCTGGCGCAGGCACCCGTCGTGTCGCTCGTCTCCGCCCTGTTCACGCACGCCTCGATCGGCGGCACCACGAACGCCCTGCTGGAGGCGACGCTCGTCGGGGTCCCGCTCGGCCACTCGCTCGTCGTCACCCTGACGTCGCCGCTGTGGGTGCACGCCTGGGTGGTGCTGGTCCTGCTGGCGGTGCTCGCGGTCGTCGTCGAGCTCAGCCGCCGGTCGAACGCGCACTGGAACCCGGTGCCGGCACCGGAGCCGGGCGTCCACGGCGCCGCCGCGACCGCCGCCGTGGGTCGGTACGTGCCGTTCATCACGGTCGTCTTCGCGGCGATCGCACCGCTCGCCGCCGCGCTCTACGTCGTGACGAGTGCGGCCTGGACGTACGGCGAACGCGCCGTGCTGCGCCGGGTGGTCCGTTAGCCGCCCTGGCCCTCCTGCTGCGGTCCCTGGTCGACCGGGTCGTACTCGGTGCCGCGGCCCTGCTCCTCGTCGGCGGTCGGCACGTGGCGTTCCGTGCCGGCACCGCCGGGGCTGGTCGCGACGTAGTCGGCCTCGCCGGACTGGGTGTCGTGGCTCAGCGGCTCGAGGGTCTCGGCGTCGGCGTCGTGCTGCGGCATGGGGTCGGTGCTCATGCACCACGCCTACTCCCTCGTTCTGGGTGCGCGCGCACGGCTGTGCGGTGCCACGATGGACCTGTCCACGCGACCGGCAGAGCGGGAGTGCGCATGGCCCACGACGACGTGGCAGCGGAACGGGCACGGCTCGAGGCCGTCGCCTGGGGAGCAGGATCGAGCCCGGCGGACGCGGCGCGCGCCCGGATCGCACTGCAGGACCTGGAACGCGGACGACGGCCCCGCACACGTGCGGTCGCGACGGCACGGGATCCGCTGCCGGGAGGCCCGGGTCCAGTCCGGACGTCCGTCCCGTCCGTGACGCGGTCGGGTCCAGGGCCCGTGCCCGTTGACGCGGTGCCCGTGTCCTTCCCCGCCAGCGCGGCGGCGGTGCCTGCCGGAGCCGACGTGTCGGAGGTGACCGACGGCGGTGGAGGCGACCACGCCGACGACGCGCGGGGCGGCGGCGGGGACGAGCCGGGCCTCCAGGCCGAGCCGACCGGACGGACCCGGTGGCGGCGGTGGTTGTGGACGGAGCGACCACGCGCCTGGATCGCGGGCGGCGCGGCTGCGGCGGTGGGCGTCGCGTTCGCCACCGGGACGCTCGTCGGGACCGCGCGACCGGACGTCGCCGCAGCGCCGAGCGTCACGCCGACAGCGGGGACGATCACGCTCGAACAGCTGCTCGACGTCCCGCAGACGTACGCCGACCAGTTGCCGGGGCCGGTCGCTGCGCCGGTGAGCCTGCACACGACGCGACTGGTCTTCACGAACCGGGCGCTCGACGGCGGGACCGCCGAGACCCCCTGGAACGTCTGGGCCGGGATCGGGACGGACCGGTCGACGATCTGCCTGGTGGCGACGGCGGACCGCATCGAGTCGTCGACGGCGTGCTTCCCGCGGCAGGCGGCGCTGCACGGATCGGTGTCCATGTCGGCGCAGTCCAGGAGCGGCACGTTGACGATCGAGCTGCGCGGCGGCGGGGTCCAGGGCCGGGTGACGAACGAGTACTGAGCGGGCGATCAGTACCTGAGTGTTTCGTTGGAGCGCTCCGATGTATTTGCTGGATGCCCTCGCGAGAGTCGTTCCATCGTGCAACACTGGATGAGCGCACTCGTCGTGGAGTCGTACCCACATCATCCACATCCGCCAGCGAGCGCGCCCCGCAGACCCTCCCGGTCACCGCCGTCAGAACGATCGGCATCGTCGCGCGCTCCACCGTGCCTCGGAGGAGGTCAGCAGCGTGTCCACCAACACCACCACCTCGGCCGTGTCGACCCACACGCGGCCGATCACCGTCACCAGCCAGTCGATCGTCGGCATCGCCGTGCTCGGACTGGCCACGTTCTTCGCCATCACCACCGAGCTCATGCCCGTCGGGCTGCTCGGCACGATGAGCGCCGACCTCGGCGTGACCGAGGCCACCATGGGCATCGTCATCACCGTGTACGCCGCGGCCGTCGCGCTCCTCGCGCTGCCGCTCACCGCGTTCACCGCGAAGCTGCCCCGCAAGACCGTGCTCGTCGCCACGCTCGTCGGCTACACCGTGTCGAACCTGATGGTCGCGCTCGCGCCGTCGTTCGCCGTGGTCTGCGCCGGACGCGTCGTCGGCGGCATCGCGCACGCACTGTTCTTCTCGGTCGCCTCGGCGTACGCCACCCGGATCGTCCCGCCGCGGCTGGCGGGACGGGCGATCGCGTTCGTGTACTCGGGCAGCTCGCTCGGGTTCGTGCTCGGTGTGCCCGTCGCGACCTGGGTGGCGCAGCACATCGGCTGGCGCCAGGCCGTGTTCTCCGTCGGTGTCGCCGCAGCGGCACTCGCGGTCGTCGCCCTGTTGTTCCTGCCCGCCGTCCGCGGTGCCTCGTCGCCGCACATCGGGTCGCCGAAGGCCTGGGCGCGCACCGGGCTGCTGTCCGTCGTGATCGCCGACATGCTGTTGTTCGGCGGGCACTACGTCGTCTACACCTACATCGGGCCGTACGCGATCGACGCCGGGCTCGACGCCGGCATGGTCAGCGGGGCGCTGCTCGTGCTCGGTGGCACCGGTGTCGTCGGGCTCTGGCTCGCCGGCATGTTCGTCGACCGTGCGCCCCGGCAGACGCTGATCGCCTCGGTCGCCGTGATGGCCGTGGCCTTCGCGACGATGCCGTTCGTGCACGGCTCCCTGATCGGGACGATGGTCGTCGCCGGGGTCTGGATGGCCGCGAACGGCACGACCGGCACGCTCTTCATGGCCGCGGCGATCCGTGCCGGTGGCGTCTCCCCCGACATCGCCGGCGCGCTGGTCAACGGCGCGTCGAACATCGGCATCGCCGGTGGCGCGGCGTTCGGCGGGCAGGCGCTCGGGATCGTCGGGCTGCAGTACCTGCCGTTCGCCGGTGCCGCGGTGCTGGTCGGGGCGCTCGGGGTCGTCGTGCTGGCGCGCCGCGGGTTCCCGGTGCACTCGCACACGCAGGAGCACCTGTCGACCTCGTCCATCGAGGCGATCACGTCGTCGCTCGCGGTCGTCACCACGTCGGTGCCGGTCGTCGGGCGGGCGATCCAGACGGTCACGGGGTCGATCGGTGTCGTCACGGGTTCGGTGCGGCGGCCGCGGACGCGGTAGGGGCGGGCGCGGGGCGGGGCCGCGGGGGCTTGGCCCCGAGTGGTCACGACATGCCGTTGGTGGGGCGTCGGGGTCGCTCGAACTGTCGTCTGGCGGGTCGGCGGGCGACGGTTTCTGACCCCTCGGCGGACGCGGGCGGCGTGTTGTGCGACTGCCGCGGAGGCGGAAAGCCCGGCCTCGAGTGGTCACGACATGCCGTTGGTCGGGCGTCGAGGTCGCACGAACTGTCGTCTGACGGGTCGGCGGGCGACGGTTCGTGGCCCCTCGGCTGACGCGTGCGACGTGTCGTGCGGCTGCGGGGACGCGCGCGGTGCCCGGGCCTCGAGTGGTCACGACATGCCGTTGGTGGGGCGTCGGGGTCGCTCGAACTGTCGTCTGACGGGTCGGCGGGCGACGGTTCGTGGCCCCTCGGCGGCCGCGGGCGGCGTGTTGTGCGACCGCGACCGCTGCGGCCGCCACCACCGCGGCCGCAGCCCGGTCAGTCCTGCAAGTGGTCCGTGCGGCGGCGGTTGCGCACCGCGCGGTAGGTCAGCAGCGCCGCACCGAGCAGCACGAGCACCCCGGCGGCGATGAGCCCCGGCCCGAGGTCCGCCCCCGTGTACGCCAACGGTCCACCGTCCCCCGCGTCGCCCTGGCCCGACACCGGTGCCGAGCCTGAGCCGGCAGCGGGGCCGGTCGGAGCCGCCGAAGGAGAGCCACTCGGCGACGGCGACGGCGACGGAGCAGGAGCCGGCGCCGGACCCGCCGCGGCCCGCACCACGAACGCCAGCGGTGTCGCGGCCCCGGACTCCGGGGTGACGACGGTCGCCGTCTCGGCCCCCTCGACGTCGACCGAGACGACGTACTCCGTCGTGGGCTCCAGGCCGGTCAGGTCGAACGCACCGTCGTCGTCCGTGACGACCGACACGGGATCGCCGGACTGCGGGTCGGTCGGAGTCGCGACGACCTCGACGTCCGGAACGGGTTCGCCGTTCGTGTCGACGACCGTGCCCGGCTGGTCGGTCGTGACCTCGGCGGCGGGGGTGGCGGAGGCGAACGGCAGGTCGGACGCAGCACGCTCGCCGGCGACGGCCGTCACACCGGTGTTCGAGGTCGCCCCGGTCGCCCCCGGCTCCGGTCGTTCGGTCCGCACGGTGTACGTGCCGGCCGCGGTGGCGAAGACGTAGCGACCGTCCGCGTCGGTCTCCGTCGATGCGACCACGGCGCCCGTGCCGTCGAGGAGCTCGACCACCGCGCCGGCGGGCACAGGTGCACCGTCGAGCGAGACCACACCCGCGACCGTCGCGACGACGGCGGCCGGCACGTCGATCTCGTCGGGGACTGCCGGTGCCGCGTCGACGTCGCCGGTCGTGATGGTCACGGGCGGCTCGTCGGCGACGGAGACGTCGAGGTCGGTGTCCGCCGGCAGGTCGGAGCCGGTGTAGACGCCGTCGCTGTTCGTCGTGGTGTCGACGAGGACGTCCCCGGAGTCCGGGTCGGTGATGACGACCTCGAGGTTCGAGACCGGTCGGCCGTCCTCGTCGACCACGGTGCCGATGACCGACACGGTGTCCTCCGGCGACGTGAACGCGAAGTCGGCCTGCTGGTCCACGCCGCCCGGTGAGCCTGCCTGGGCGAGGGAGACCCTCGTGGGCTGGTCAGGACCCTCGGCGCCGTCCGGCGGGGTGATCTCGACGCGGTAGTTCGCGATGACCGGCAGCTGCGGGAACGCGTAGGTGCCGTCGGGGTTGGTCGTCGTCGTGTAGACGGTGCCGCGCGGAGCGGTGACGCGGACGATCGCCCCGGGGATGGGTGCTCCGTCGAGGGTCGCTGTGCCGGTGATCGCGGCGGTGCGGTTGGCGAACCAGGTCTGGTACACCGGGAACCCGCTGCGCTGCTGGTACGTGATCGTCAGGCTGGTGAGCGACACGGTCGGCGTGAACCAGGCCGTGGCACCGGCGGTGTCGACCGCACCGGTGTTGCCCGTCAGGGTCCGGGTGGCCGGGTCCCAGGTGGGCCGGTCCTGCCCGGTCGTGCCGTCGGGGTCGGCGGTGCACGACGGCCCTCCGGCGACGGCGGCCGAGCACGAGTTGTAGGAGCTCACGTAGCCGATCTGCTCCGCGGTCGCGGCACCGCCCCCGGAGACGGTGGCCGAGATGGTCGCCCGATCGGCGTCGACGTCGCCGAGCACGAACGACCAGCTCTGGGCACCCGGCGTCGGCTCGGCGAACGTGTAGGTGGTCGTCGAGGCGCCGGTCGTGGGCGAGTCGACGTTCGGCCGCTGGTTCATGTAGGTCTTGCCGCGGCTCGTCCCGTAGACCGCGCCCGACGGGGTCGACGCCGACTGCCAGGTCGATGCCCCGCTGACGACGGTCGACTGCCGGGAGTCCGACGTGAAGGTCGTCTCGGGGAACCCGGCGAGCGTCATCGTGCCGGTGTAGGCCCGGCTCGCTCCGCTGAGGGTGAAGGTCCCCCAGTTGCCGACCGGCTCCGCCGACGCACTCGTCGCGCCGCCGATCGCGAGTCCTGCTCCGAGTGCCAGGGCCGTCAGCCCAGCCGTGACCGCGCGCCAGCGCCGCATGTGTACTCCCCTGCTGTGGCGCCGGAGAACCCGACACCCCCTCAGACTATCCAGCGGGCGCGGCTCGTGTCCGGTGTCCGACACAGCCGAGAAGGTCTCGCCGAGTGGTCACGACCTGCCGCGTGCCGGTCGCCGGGTGGCCGAGAAGTGTCGGCTGGAGGGCCGCCGGACGACAGTTCGTGACCCCTCGATGAAAATGATCGGCGCGTCAGGAACCGCCAGCACCCCAACCGCGCGCCACGAGGGCGTCGAGCGCAGCGACCTGCCCGGCCACCACCAGCTCCCGCGCCTCGTCGAGGCCGACCCACCGCGCGTCGTCCACCTCGGGTACCTCGACGAACCGCCCCGACCCGCGCGGCAGCTCGAGCCGCACGGTGTTGCTGCGCACGGTGTCGACCGAGAACCCCGACGCCCGTGCGGCGAAGACCCGCACCCGCTTGCCCGACGCCTGCCGGAACTCCCCCAGGTCGGTCAGGTCGGCGGCGGTCACCGGGGCGGGCACGCCGATCTCCTCGGCGAACTCGCGCAGCGCGGTGCCGAGCGGCTCCTCGCTCGCCTCGACCAGCCCCTTCGGGATCGACCAGGCACGCGGCCGGCTCCGCCAGAACGGCCCGCCCATGTGCGCGAGGAAGACCTCGGGCCCGGACGGACCGGTCCGGTGCAGCAACAGTCCGGCGCTCACGACCACGTCCCGAGGCTACGCAGACCCGGCCGGGAGGCCCGGATCACCACACACACGCCGCGCACCACCCGACGTGCCCGGTTCCACCGCCGGTTCCCCACGTCCGCGCCGGGAGTACCCTGTGGCGCACGGAGCGCCGTGTGACGCCCCCGGAGGACCTGCGATGGAGGAGGCCGATCGGGATGGACGAACGATGGACGACGGTGACGCTGGCCGCGGACGCCGCGATGCCGCACGACGAGGCGCTGCGGTGGATCGCCGCCCGCGCGGACAGCGGGATCGAGCGGATCCGGATCATCGGTGCCGACCCGGCGATCGAGGGCCCCGGACCGGTCGCCGACCGCCTGGCCGAGGCCGCTCGTGCCGCCCTGCCCGGAGTGACCGTCGAGGTGCACCGGCACGCGGGGCCGTTCGCCACCGCCCTGGTCGAGGAGTCCGACGGCGGTGACCTCCTGGTGATCGGGACCTTCCGGAGCCGACGGGGTTCGACCGCCGGCGGCGACCCGGCGCGGGTCGCGGTCCGCGCGGCCGTGCCGACCGTGATCGTCCCCGAGGGTCCGCACCCGATCGACGGCGACGTGGTGCTGGCCGTCGAGGAACCCATCGACGAACGGGCCGTCTCGATCGCCGTCGCCGAGGCCGTCCGGCTGCACCGACGACTGACGCTGCTCCGGGCGTGGGAGATGCCCGTGCTGACCCGGACCGGGCTCACCGACTTCGCCGAGGATCCCCTGCGGTGGCGCGCCCGGAACGCCGAACTGCTGCAGCGGGTCACCGAGGACCTGACCGCGCGGTTCCCGGCGGTGCGGATCCGGCCGCTGCTCGTGGAGGGGCACCCGGGGCACGCCATCGCCTCGCGCACCCGGCGGGCGTCGCTCGTGGTGCTCGGACGGGGGCACGTGCGGGTGCTGTCCGGCGCACTGCTCCACGACGTCGTCCGTGAGACGGCGGCTCCGGTGTGCGTCGTCCCTCCGGCGGCGCACACGGACAGCGCGGGGTCCGGACGGGTCAGCCGGCGAGTTCCCGGATCGCGTCGGCCATCTGGTCGGTGAGGTACGCGACACCGCGGCCGTTCGGGTGCAGGGCGCCGGCCGCGAGGTCGATGCGTCGCAGGTCGCTCGAGCCGGTCAGGCTGACGCCGGCGACGTAGCGCTCGTCCGCCGGGGCGCAGGCCGAGTGGGCCTCGGTTCGTTCGAGGACGTCGACGAACCGCACCCCGGCGGCGTCGGCGGCGGATGCGGACACGGCGTCGAGCTCCTCCTGGACGCCGTGGAGGTACGCCACGTCGTCGTCGGTGAAGGGGAAGGTGTCGGAGGGGAACGATCCCGCGAGCGTGCCGAGGTCGAGCGCCGAGCGGAAGCAGCCCTTCGCCGGGGTGTGCTCAGCGTCCGGGAAGATCGCCGGGTACCCGAGGAACACGACGACGGCGTTCGGGGCGGCCCGTTGCACCGCTGCGAGGGTGTCGGCGATCCCGAGCGCGACCCGCGACTGGATCTTGACGCTGAGCTGGTCCTCACCGTCCTGCACGAGCGTGCTCTCGCACGACGGCGCGTCACGTCCGGAGAACACCGGGCCGTCGGCCGAGATCGCCAGGCACGACGCGGCGGTGCCGAACAGGTCCGCGTCGTTGCCGCCGATCGTCAGGGTCACGAGCCGGGTGCGCGACGACAGCGACTCGATCTGCGGGGGGACGCCCGTGAACTGGTGTCCGGTCGTGACGTCCTCGCTGGTGGCGCCCGCGCACGTGACGTCGGTCAGGTCGAGGCCGAACCGCGCCGCGAGCCGGTGCGGGTAGTCACGGGCCGACTGCACGCACGCGCTCGTGGGCAGCCGGGTCCGATCGCCGAGGCCGTAGCCGGCGGAGTACGAGTCACCGAGGGCGACGTACTCGCTGCCGGGCGGGAGGTCGGCGAGCGATTCGGTGGGGTCGTCCGGCACCGGGTAGGGCTGCGGGACGGGCCACATCGGCGCGGCCGACGCGGGTTCCACCGGCCCCGGTGCCGCGACCCCGGCCACCACCAGCCCGACGACTGCGACCGCCGCCAGGGCGGCGAGCAGCGTCGTACGGGCGGTGCGGAGCAGTTGCGGCCTCCGGGCGGGTGCGGCGGATCGGTCGGTCGGGTGCGGTCGGTCGGGTGGGGTCGGTCGGGTGGGGCGGGACGGGCTCAGCGGCGTCCGAGTCGGCGTTCGCCACCGCTGCCGGTGCGGTACTCCAGCCCGTAGTGCTGGAACAGCTCGGGCTCGGTCGCGGCGTCGAGCTCGCCGTCGGTCGAGATCGACGGGGCGTCCTTGACGAGCTTCTTCGGGAACGTCACGCGCAGGTGCTTCGGGGCGACGGTGGCGCCGAACAGCGGGACGAAGACGAGCTTCTGGAACCCGACCATGCCGGTGGTCAGGGCACCGAACGCCGGCTCGGACGTGGCGGTGTCGTAGTAGATGCTCTCGAGCGTGCCGACCTTGTCGTCGGCCTCGTCGACGACCGGCAGACCGATCCAGTCACGGATGTTCGCGGCTTCGAACACGAAGGACTCCCTCCGAGCATCCGGCAGGTCCGGGTGGCTCTCGGTCGACGCTACCGCCCGGCTGCCTGAGCGGTCACCCGGAGCCGGTCCACCGCGCCGAGCACGTCGTCCGCGGTCACGGCCAGGATCGCCGGGTCCGGGTCCTCGGCGAAGACGTCGCCGCGACGGACCGAGGCGTCGGTGAGCACGATGTGCGGACCGGTCGACGGCGGGCCCCACGCCTCGGGCGGGGCCGGGCCGAACAGCACGACCGACGGCACCCCGTACGCGGTCGCCAGGTGCGCAGCGCCGGTGTCCACCGTGACGACGAGCCGCGCCGCGGCGATCACCGCGGCGAAGGCCTGCAGGTCCAGGGTGCCGGCCAGGACCGCCTCCGGCGCCAGGCCGGCCGCGTCGGCGACGGCACGGGCGCGCACGACGTCGTCCGAGCCTCCTGTCAGGACCACGTCGGCACCGCGCGCACGCAGTCCGCGCACCACGTGGGCGAAGCGGTCCGTCGGCCAGTGCCGCGCACCGTGGAAGGCACCCACGTGCACGACGGCCGCGTCGGCGACCACCGGCGGCTCGGCGGGGCGGTCGATGTGCACCTCGGTGGCGTCCGCCTGGATGCCGTGCCACGTGAGCAGGTCCGCCCAGCGGTCGCGCTCGTGCACGTCGTCCGGCCACTCCGGGCCCTCGTAGTCGTGGGTCGGGTCGGCGTGCCCGATGACCCGGCGCGGGGCGAGCGCGGCGACGAGGTCCGAGGACTCCGGGCCGGCGCCGTGCAGGTTGACGGCGATGTCGACGGCACCGTGCGGCACCGCGATCGGGTGGTCGAGACCGTGCTGGGCCAGGTGGACGTCCACCGCCGGCACGAGTTCGACGACCGGCGCCAGCCACGCCGTGGTGGCCAGGGTGATGCGGTGGTCGGGGAACGCGCGGCGGAGCGCGTGCAGTGCGGGGACGGCGACGAGCAGGTCGCCGAGCTTGATGGCACGGAGGACGAGCAGTTCCGGGCGTCCGTCGGGGTCGGGCAGGTTCTCGAGGGCGGTCACCGCCGCGACGGTAGACCCGACACGCTGACGGTCCTGCCGGGACCGCGCTCCGCGGCTCTTCCTGGGGCGGTCCCCGGCCGTGGACCGGTAGTCACGGAGCATGGCCCTCGCACCGGACCGCGTCATCCGCGGCCTGCTCCTCGACCGCGACGACACCCTCGTGGTGGACGTCCCGTACAACGCCGACCCGCACCTGGTCGTCCCCGTCCCCGGTGCCCGCCGCGCCGTCGACCGGGCGCGTGCCGCCGGGTTGCAGCTCGGCGTCGTCACGAACCAGTCGGTGATCGCGAAGGGCATGGCCACGCGCGAACAGGTCGACGCCACCAACGCCCGGGTCGACGAGCTCGTCGGCCCGTTCGACGTGTGGTGCGTCTGCCCGCACGACGCCGGCGACGACTGCGCCTGCCGGAAGCCCCGGCCCGGGATGGTCCTCGACGCCGCCGAGCGGCTCGGCATCCCGCCGGAGTCGATCGTCGTCGTCGGTGACATCGGCGCCGACGTGCAGGCCGCGCGGAACGCCGGCGCGCAGGGGATCCTCGTGCCCACCCCGCGCACCCGCCGTCAGGAGATCGACGAGGCCGACACCGTCGCCGCGGACCTGGACGAGGCCGTCACCCTGGTGCTCGAGCACGTCGGCAGCGTGGCGGACCGGGCGTGAACGCCGGTCGGCGCGTCCTCGTCGCCCGACTCGACTCCTTCGGCGACGTCCTGGTCGCCGGCCCCGCGGTCCGCGCGGTCGCCGCCGGTGCCGCGCACGTGACGATGCTGTGCGGACCGCAGGGGGCGCCGGCCGCCGACCTGCTGCCCGGCATCGACCGGGTGCGGGTGTGGGCGGCACCGTGGGTCACCGAGACCGCACGCCCGATCGACGACGCCCTGCTCGCCGAGTTCCGCGCGCTGGTCGCCGAGGAACAGCCCGACGAGGCCGTCGTCCTGACGTCCTTCCACCAGTCGCCCCTGCCCCTCGCGCTGCTCCTGCGCCTGGCCGGGGTCCCCCGGGTCTCCGGGGCCTCGGTCGACCACCCCGGGTCACTGCTCGACGTGCGGCTGCGCCCCGGCGAGGACCTGCCCGAGGACCTCCCCGAGCCCGAGCGCGCGCTGCGGATCGCCGAGGCGGCCGGGTTCCGGCTGCCGCCGGACGACGACGGGAGGCTCGCGGTGCGCCACGACGCCGTCCCGCCCCCGCCCGTGGCCGGCCTCGACCGCTACGTCGTCGTCCACCCCGGAGCCAGCGTCCCGGCACGGTCGTGGCCGGAGTCCCACCACCGTGCGCTCGTCGCCGCCTACGCCGAGCGCGGCGTCCCCGTCGTCGTCACCGGCTCCCCCGGCGAACGCGCGCTGACCGCCGCCGTGGCGGGCGACACCGGCATCGACCTCGGCGGCCGCACCAGCCCCGCCGAACTCGCGGCCGTCCTCGCCGGAGCCGAGGTCGTCGTCGTCGGGAACACCGGTCCGGCCCACCTCGCCGCGGCCGTCGGGGCACCCATCGTGAGTCTGTTCTCGCCGGTCGTCCCCGCCGTGAAGTGGGCGCCGTACGCCCCGCTCGTCGAACTGCTCGGCGACCAGGCCGCACCGTGCCGGCTCAGCCGCGCTCGCGAGTGCCCGGTCCCCGGCCACCCGTGCCTGTCCGGAGTGCGCATCGCGGACGTCCTGGAGGCCCACGAGCGGCTCCTCGACCGCGTTTCGCGGACTGATCGGAGAAGTCTGCGGGGCGGCCCAGAAGGCGCTGCGTAGCGTGCGCCACTGCTTCTCCTGCTCCTTCTCCTGCTGCTCCGGCGGCGGTGGGGAGCGACCCCATCGACACCGACCGGAAGGCCCTGCATGCGGATCCTCGTGTGGCACGTGCACGGCGGCTGGATGGACGCCTTCGTCCGCGGCCAGCACGAGTACCTCATCCCGACCACCCCGGCGCGCGACGCCTGGGGACTCGGCCGCGGCGGGCGCGCCTGGCCGGACTCCGCGATCGAGATCGACCCGGCCGACGTCGCCGAAGCCGAGGTCGACGTGGTCGTCCTGCAGCGCACCGAGGAGCTCGAGGAAGCCCGTCGTCTGCTCGGTGGCCGTGACGTCCCGATCGTCTTCGTGGAGCACAACTCCCCCCGGGTCGACGTGCCGAACAGCCTGCACCCGATGCGCGACCGCGACGACCTGACGATCGCGCACGTGACGCACTGGAACGCCCTGATGTGGGACTGCGGGACCACCCGGACCACCGTCGTCGAGCACGGCGTCGTCGACCCCGGCCCGCTGTACACCGGTGCGCTCGAACGCCTCGGCGTCGTCATCAACGAACCCGTCCGGCGCAACCGTGTCGTCGGCACCGACCTGCTCCCCCGCTTCGCCGAGGTCGCCCCGGTCGACGTCTGGGGCATCGGCAGCGAACGGCTGCCGGAGCTCGGATTCGGCGACCGCGTGGTCGCGCAGGGCGACGTCAAGGCCGACCCCATGCACGCGGCGCTGGCCGAACGGCGGGCCTACGTGCACCCGAACCGCTGGACCTCGCTCGGCCTGTCGCTCATCGAGTCGATGCACATGGCCATGCCGGTCCTGGTGCTCGCGACGACGGACGCGGCCCGCACGGTCCCGGGTGAGGCCGGGGGGATCGCGACCGACGTCGAGGAGCTGGTGCGGGCCTCCAGGCTGCTGCTGGAGGACCCGGACGAGGCGCGCCGACGGGGGCTCGTGGCGCGTGAGGCCGTGCTCGCACGGCACGCGCTCGGTCGGTTCCTGGCCGACTGGGACGACCTGCTCGACGACGCCGTCGCGCGCGGTGCGCGACGGAACCGTGCGGCGGGAGCCGCGCTCGAAGGGAGCCTGCGATGAAGATCGCCATGGTGTCCGAGCACGCGAGTCCGCTCGCCGTGCTCGGCGGGGTCGACGCCGGTGGGCAGAACGTCCACGTCGCCGAACTGTCCGGTGCACTGGCCGACCGCGGCCACCACGTGACCGTCTACACGCGGCGCGACGACGCGTCGCAGCCCGTCCGCGTGCCCCTGCGCCCCGGTGTGGACGTCGTGCACGTCGACGCCGGTCCCGCGCGTGCCGTGCCGAAGGACGAGCTGTTCCCGTTCATGGGGACGTTCGCGTCGGTGCTCGCCGCCGAGTGGTTCCTCGACCGCCCCGACGTGGTGCACGCGCACTTCTGGATGTCGGGCCACGCCGCCCTCGACGCGGTGACGCAGGTGCAGGCCCGGACCGGTGGGGTGCGGATCCCGGTGGTGCAGACCTTCCACGCCCTGGGTGTCGTGAAGCGCCGGCACCAGGGTGCCGCGGACACCAGCCCGGCCGAGCGCGAGTGGGTCGAACCCGCCGTCGGTCGGAGCGTCGACCAGGTCGTCGCGACCTGCTCGGACGAGGCCTTCGAGCTCAAGGCCCTCGGTGTCCCGCTGCACCGCATCTCGGTGGTGCCGTGCGGCGTCGACGTGTCGCTCTTCCGTCCGGACGGCCCCGTCGAGCAGCGCGACCGTCCGCTCCGGGTGCTCACCGCCTCACGACTCGTGCAGCGGAAGGGCGTCGGGACGACCATCGCCGCACTCGCCGCGCTGGTCGAACAGGGCCGCGACGTCGAACTCGTCGTCGTGGGCGGTGCCGGTGTCGCCGGTGCCGACCTGGTGGACGACCCCGAGTACCAGCGCCTCGACGCACTCGCCCGGTCGCTCGGCGTGCGCGACCACGTGACGTTCCGCGGGCAGCTCGGGCAGCACGACATGCCCGCCGTCTACCGCAGCGCCGACGTCGTCGTCTGCGCTCCCTGGTACGAGCCGTTCGGCATCGTGCCGCTCGAGGCGATGGCCTGCGGCCGCCCGGTGGTCGCGTCGAGCGTCGGCGGGCTCATCGACACCGTCGTCGAGGACGCCACCGGCCTGCACGTGCCGCCGCGCGACGAGACCGCGGTCGCCGAGGCCGTCGGCGCACTGCTCGACGACCCGGAGCGCCGCGAGGCGTACGGCCGAGCCGGTCGACAGCGCGCCGAGTCCCGCTACACGTGGCAGAAGGTCGCGGCCGACAGCGAGCGCGTCTACGAGCGCCTGCTCGCCGGCACGACCTCGTCCGCCAGCACCACCGGGCCCGCTGCCGGCCGCTCGCGCACCACCCACGCCGGCCGGGTCACCCGCGCCGCGCAGTCGACGGAGAGGACCGCACGATGACCATCGACCAGCAGACCGGGATCGAGGACCGCGCCGTCACGGACAGCGCCCGCGTCGTCGTCGACCACGTCGCGGCGTCGGTCCCCGTGATCGCCTCCCTCGTCGACCACCGGGACCACATCGCCGAGTGGGCGGACGACATCGCCGGGCGGCTCGTCGCCGGACGTCGGCTGCTCGCCGCGGGCAACGGCGGCTCGGCTGCCGAGGCGCAGCACCTGACGTCCGAGCTCACCGGCCGCTTCGAGGGCGACCGGCCCGCGTACTCGGCCATCTCGCTGCACGCCGAGACCTCTGCCGTGACCGCCATCGGGAACGACTACGGCTACGACCAGGTGTTCGCACGGCAGGTGTCGGCGCACGCCCGTGCCGGTGACGTCCTCGTGCTGCTGTCGACGAGCGGCAAGAGCCCGAACCTGCTGCGGGCCGCCGAGGCCGCACGTGCCGTGGGCGCCCGCTCCCTCGCGCTGACCGGCTCCGGACCGAACCCGCTCGCCGACCTGGTCGACGACGCGATCTGCATCGAGGGGCCGTCCGCCAACGTGCAGGAGGCGCAGCTCGTCCTGGTGCACGCGCTCTGCAAGGCCATGGAGCCGACGCTGCGTCGCGGGGGCCGTCGATGAGCGGGCTCGCTGCAGTCGCACCGCGTTCCGGTGCCGCCGGTGGCCGTGCCGCCGGACCGCGCTTCCGCATCGCCGTCGTCGGGGACACCCTGCTCGACGTCGACGTGTCCGGCACGAGCGAGCGCCTGAGCCCGGATGCCCCCGTCCCCGTGGTGGACGTCGCCACCGACGACCGCCGTGCCGGTGGTGCCGGGCTCGTCGCGACCATGCTCGCCCGCGACGGCCACGACGTCACCCTGGTCACCGTCCTGAGCGACGACGGCCGTGCCCAGGAGATCCGCGACCTGCTCCCCGACGTCACGATCGTCGCCGGACCCTCCGGCGTCCCCACCCCTGTGAAGACCCGCGTGCGCGTCGTCGACCACGCCCTCGTCCGGATCGACGAGGGCTGCGCGACCCCGCCCGTGCCCGGTGCCACCGACGCGATGACCGCAGCCCTCGACGGCGTCGACGCGATCGTCGTCGCCGACTACGGCCGCGGGGTCGCCGCTGCCCCGGCACTCCGTGACGCCCTCACCCGTGCGGCCGAGCGCCTGCCGGTGGTCTGGGACCCGCACCCCAAGGGCGCCGCCCCCGTCCCCGGCACCACCGTCGCCACCCCGAACGCTGCCGAGGCGCGACGCTTCACCGACGTCGAGGGACACGGTGTGCCCTTCGCGACCGTCGCCGCCGCCCGGCTCGTCGAGCAGTGGCAGGCCGGCGCCGTCGCCGTGACGATGGGTGACCGCGGGGCGCTGCTCGCCGACGCCCAGGGCGACAGCCGCTTCGTGCCGGCTCCGTCCGTCAGCGCCGGGGACCCCTGCGGTGCCGGCGACCGTCTCGCCGCGGGCGTCGCCGTCGCCCTGGCGTCCGGCGCGGACGTCCCCGACGCCGTCTCCGCCGGCGTGGTCGCCGCGTCCGAGTACCTGGCCGCCGGTGGTGTCACCGCGCTCTTCGCCGACGACGGTCCCGCGCCGCTCGCCGTGCCCGGGGCCGACCGGGACGCCATGCGCCTGGTGCACGGCGTCCGGAGCGCCGGCGGCACCGTCGTCGCGACCGGAGGGTGCTTCGACCTGCTGCACGCCGGGCACGCCCGCACCCTGTCGGCCGCCCGTGCGCTCGGCGACTGCCTGGTCGTGTGCCTCAACTCGGACTCGTCGGTGCGCGCTCTGAAGGGCCCCGACCGCCCGATCATGACCCAGGACGACCGGGTCGAGCTGCTCCTGGCACTCGACTGCGTCGACGCCGTCGTGGTGTTCGACGAGTCCACCCCCGACGAGGCCCTGCGCCGCTTCCGCCCGGACGTCTGGGCGAAGGGCGGCGACTACACCGCGAGCGAACTGCCCGAGACGGCGACCCTCGCCGAGTGGGGTGGCCGCGTCGTCACCGTGCCGTTCCACCCGGGCCGCTCGACCACCCGGCTCGCCGCCGCGATCGAACGCGTCGGCTGAGCGTCCGCTCGCCGTCCCACACCAGCTCGACCACTCCCGCTCCACTACGCAAAGGACATCCATGCCCGTCCCCACCACCCCCATCGGCCGCGTCCTCGTCACCGGCGGCGCCTCCGGACTCGGCGCCGCCGTCGTGGCCGCCGTCACCGAGGCCGGCGGCACCCCGATCGTCCTCGACCTGCGGATCGACGCCGTCCCCGAGGGCGTCGACGCCGTCGCCGTGGACGTCTCGGACACCGACGCCGTCGAGCAGGCGGTCCGTGACGCCGCCGAGCGGCACGGCGGCCTCGACGCCGTCGTCACCGCCGCCGGCATCGACACCCCCGCCCCGATCGACGCGATCTCGTCCGGCAAGTGGGAGCAGATCGTCGGCGTCAACCTGATCGGCACCGCCTCGACCGTGCGCGCCGCCCTGCCCGCCCTCGAGGCCACGCACGGCCGCGTCGTCACGATCTCGTCGTCGCTCGCCCTGCGCGGCGTCGGCGACGGCACCGCGTACTCGGCGTCGAAGTTCGGCGTCCGAGGCTTCTCGCAGGCGCTGGCCGCCGAGACCGCCGGTCGCATCGGCGTGACCAACATCATCCCCGCCGGGATGCGGACGAACTTCTTCGCCGACCGGACCGAGCAGTACAAGCCGGGCCCGGACGCGCAGCTCATCGAGCCGGAGTACGTCGCGAACTCGATCATCTTCGCGCTGTCGCAGCCGGCCGGCTGCGAGATCCGCGAGCTGTCGATCATGCCGGCGACGGAGCCGAGCTGGCCGTAGCCGCTCGCCGCTGACGGACGGGAGGCGCGGTGCCGGCTGGCACCGCGCCTCCCGTGTGTCCGCGTGCCGGGTCCCGTGCACGGTGCGCGGTGCGTCGCCTGGTGCAGCGTTGACGGCTGGGTGCGCGCTTGCAGCGCCGCACGCAGCGGGCAACCGCGCACGGGGTGACGGCGTGCGCACGGTGCGGCCGGGAGGCGCGTTGCGGGCTGGCAGCGGGCCTCCCGTCCGGCGTCCGGTCGCGTTCCGTGCACGGTGCGCGATGCGTCGCCTGGTGCAGCGTTGACGGCTGGGTGCGCGCTTGCAGCGCCGCACGCAGCGGTCAACCGCGCACTGGGTGACGGCGTGCGCACGGTGCGGCCGGGAGGCGCGTTGCGGGCTGACAGCGGGCCTCCCGTCCGGCGTCCGGTCGCGTTCCGTGCACGGTGCGCGGTGCGTCGCCTCGTGCAGCGTTGACTGCTGGGTGTGCGCTTGCAGCGCCGCACGCAGCGGTGTACCGCGCACGGGGTGACGGTGCGCGCACGGTGACCGAAGCTCGCACGGTGCGAGGCTCGTCAGAGCGTGCGGAGCAGGTCCTCGACGTCGGCGAGGACGGCCTCCGGCTCGACCTGGTCCACGTAGGACGGGTCGTGCTCGCACCGCTCGGCGGTCCAGCCGACCTGGGTGACGTCGGTGCCGCACACCGGGCACTGCGTCACGAAGGACAGGTGCACGCGGTGCCGACCACGGTCGAACGGCCCGGCGTTGATCACGTTGCCGAACCAGAACACCCCGACGGTCGGGGTGCCGACGGCGACGGCGAGGTGCCGTGGGCCGGAGTCGTCGCCGACCATGACGTCGGCGGCGGCGAGGACGTCGGGGAGTTCGCGCAGCGGCAGTGACCCGGTGAGGTCGTGCACGCGCTCCCGGAGCTCGGGCGGCAGCGACGCGACGATGGCGGACGACGCCGGCACGTCCGAGTCGTCACCCACGAGCACCACGTCGTCCCCCGAGGCGAGCCGGGCACGGGCGACCTCGGCGAAGCGCGAGGGGCTCCAGCGGCGACGCGGGTCGGTGGCGCCGGGGTGGATCGCGACGAGTCGTCCCCGCGCGCCGAGGCGCTGTCGGACCCCGGCCCGCGCGGCCTCGGGGACGTGCAGTCGGGGGTCGAGGGTGACCGGTTCGGCGCCGGCGAGCGAGGCCACCTCGAGCGCCCGGACGACCTCGTGCTGGTAGTAGACGTAGCGGACCCAGCGCTCCAGGACCTCGGCGTCCTCGGTGGCGGTGCCCACGGTGTGACGGGCGCCGAGCCGGAGCAGGAACGGGTTCGAGTTCCGGCCGCCGCCGTGCACCTGCACCGCGAGGTCGAAGCGCCCGTGCAGCCGCTCGAAGAAGTCCTGCTCGGTCGGTGCGCCCTCGCCGGAGTCCCGGACCCCGGGCACGACGGGGAGCTCCTCGTAGGCGTGCACGGCCTCGCTCCGGCCCTCGAGCACCGGCCGCGCTGACGGTGCCCCGAGCAGCGTGATCCGGGCTCCTGGGTACGCGGCGGCCAGGGCCTCGACCGCCGGGAGAGCGAACATCAGGTCGCCCAGTCCCCCGCCGCGGAGCACCGCGATCTCGCTGACCCCGTCGAACCGTTCTCCGCCCACACCGATCTGTTGCACAGCTCCACGTCTACCGGTCGGACCCGTCCGGACGCCCAGCAGCGCCCCCGGATGGACGAGAAGCGCGATGCCGTGACCGCACACAGCGGAGCACGAGCACCGTGTGAGGCCCCGCCCGCCTCCGGAAGGACCCCATGACGATCGCACCCCCCGCCGCCGACGACCTCGTGGTGACCGACCCCGTGAACGGATCGATCGCGTCCACCGTGCGCCGCTCGAGCGAGGACGACGTCCGCAACGCCGTCGCTCGCGCCCGTGCCGCTGCCGGTGCCTGGGCCCGGACCGCGCCGGCCGAGCGCGGTGCCCTGCTGCACGCCGCCGCCGAGCACCTCCGTGCCCACGCGCAGGAGCTGGCGGACCTGAACACCCGCGAGACCGGTAAGGTGCCCGGCGACGCACTCGGTGGGGTCGAGGCCGGCATCGGCACGCTCGTGCAGTACGCCGAGCTCGGGCCGGTGCACCGCGGTGAGGCCCTGCGCGGGCAGTTCGGTGCCGCCGACTGGTCGGTGCCGCACCCGCGTGGCGTGGTGCTCGCCCTGACGCCGTGGAACGACCCGGTCGCCGTGGCGTGCGGGATCCTCGGCGCAGCGATCGTCACGGGCAACACCGTGGTGCACAAGGGCAGCGAACGCTGCCCGGCGACCTTCGCCCGACTCAACGCGCTGCTCGCCGAGGTCCTGCCGGACGGTGTGCTCATCGGGGTCGACGGCGACGCGACCACCGGCGAGCAGCTCCTGGCGCAGGAGGGCATCGACGTCTACGCGCACGTCGGGTCGACCGCGACCGGTGACCGCCTGAGCGAGGTGGCCGCGACCACCCGCGCCCACGTCATCCGCGAGAACGGCGGAAACGACCCGGTCATCGTCGACGCCGACGTCGACCCCGAGTGGGCCGCCGCACAGGTCGCCCTCGGCGCGTTTGCGAACACCGGCCAGATCTGCACCAGCGTCGAGCGGGTGTACGTGCACCAGGACGTCGCCGAGCCCTTCGTCGCCGCGCTCGTCGCCGAGGCGGAGCGCCGCACGGCCGCACCCGCCGCGGAGTTCGGGCCGCTCGTGGACGACCGGCTGCGCGAGCTCGTGCAGCACCACGTCGACGACGCGATCGCCCGCGGCGCTTCGGCCCGAACCGGTGGCGTCACGCCCGGCGGGCTCGGATCGTTCTACCCGGCGACCGTCCTGACCGACTGCACGGACGACATGCTCGTGCTGACCGAGGAGACCTTCGGCCCGATCGCCCCGGTGCGCATCGTGTCGGACTTCGCGGAGGGACTCCGGCTCGCCGCGGCCGACCGATACGGCCTCGCGGCCACGGTGCTGACGAACGACACCGCGCACGCGCTCCGCGCCGCGGCCGAGCTGCCCGTCGGCACCGTCAAGGTGAACGCCGTGTTCGGTGGCGCTCCGGGCGGCAGCGCTCAGCCCCGCGGTGCCTCGGGCGCCGGGTTCGGGTACGGCCCGCACCTGCTCGACGAGATGACGACCACGACGGTGGTGCACCTCGAGGCCGCACCGCCGCGCCGCACCGCCGAGCCGTCGACCGCAGCAGCCGGCAGCACCGCAGCCACCAGCCGCACCACAGCCGACACCGGCGCCGCCGATGGTGCCACCGGCCCCGCAGCCGCTGCCGGCGCCACCGCCGGCAGCGCCGACACCGTGGGAGGCACCCGATGACCGCGGACGTCCGGCTGGTCCGTGACCTCGTCGCCACGGTCGACGACCGCGAACCCCTCGTCGTCGTCATCGGCGACTGCATCCTCGACCGCTGGACCGTCGGCGAGGCCGAGCGGGTCTCCCGCGAGGCCCCGGCCCCCGTCGTCCGCGTCACCGAGACCATCGCGGTGCCGGGCGGTGCGGCGAACACAGCCGTGAACGCCCGCGCCCTCGGCGCCCGGGTCCGCATGGTGGGGCTCATCGGTGACGACGAGGCCGGTGACGTCCTACGCCAGCGGCTCGAGGCTGCCGGCGTCGACACGTCGTTCCTGGTCGAGATCCCCGGTGCCCGCACCACGACGAAGTCGCGCGTGGTCGGCGGTGACCGCGTCGTGGTCCGCGTCGACGAGCTGGCAGCGACCCCGACCGCCGAGCACGGCGAACGTCTCGCCCGCTCGGTGGCCCGTGCCGTCCGGTGCGCCGACGCCGCCGTCGTGTGCGACTACGGTCTGGGCGTCCGCGCCGAGGACGTCGTGCCGATGCTCGACCGTGACCGCCCCGGCGCCGTCGTGGTCGACGCGCACGACCTGACCCGCTGGGCCGCGCTGCACCCCGACCTCGTCACGCCGAACGCCGGTGAGACCGCCGCGCTGCTCGGCACGGAGCTCGGCACCGGCGCGGACCGCGTCGGCACCGTCGTCGCGGCCCGTGCCGACGTGCTCGCCCGCAGTGGCGCCCGTGCCGCGGTGGTCACGCTCGACCGCGACGGCACCGTGCTGCTCGAGCCCGGCTCCGACCAGGGGTTCCGGACGCGTGCGACGCCCGCCTCGGAGCAGCAGGCCTCAGGCGCCGGTGACACCTTCTGCGCCGCCGCGACCGTCGCCCTCGCCGTGCAGGCACCCCTGCGCGATGCCGTCGCGGTCGCCCAGGCCGCTGCCGACGTCGTCGTCCGCGAGGCCGGCACGTCCGTCTGCACCGCCGCCGCCCTGCTCGACTCGGTGACCGCCCCGGCGGCGACCGTCGTCGACCACGACGAGCTCGCCACCGCCGTCGAGGCCGCTCGCCAGGCCGGCCGCCGCGTCGTCTTCACGAACGGCTGCTTCGACGTCGTGCACCGCGGGCACACCACGTACCTGCGGCAGGCCCGTGACCTGGGCGACCTGCTCGTCGTCGCCCTGAACGACGACGACTCGGTGCGCCGGCTGAAGGGCCCGGAGCGGCCGATCAACCCGGCCGAGGACCGCGCCGGCGTGCTCGCTGCACTGGCCTGCGTCGACCTGGTCACGGTGTTCGCGACGGACACCCCCATCCCGCTCATCGAGCGGCTGCGCCCCGAGGTCTACGTCAAGGGCGGGGACTACTCCCCCGAGATGCTGACCGAGACCGAGGTCGTGCGCGGCTACGGCGGCGAGGTCGTCATGGTCGACTACGTGCCCGAGCACTCCACCAGCGCCGTCGTGCGCCGGATCCGCGAAGCCGCTGCGCGGCCCGAACCGGACCCGGCACCGTGACCGCCCGCTGGTCCGGGTCCTGGGCGAAGGCCCCCGATCCAGCGGACACGAGCACGGTCGACGTCGACGTGCTCATCCCGACCGTCGGCCGGCCGGCCGAGCTCGCCACGACGCTCGCCGGCCTCGCCGCCCAGACCGAGGTCGACCTGCGCGTCGTCCTCAGCGACCAGTCCGCGGACGGAGACGCCGCCAGCGCGCCGGCGGTCGCCGCGATGCTCCGCGTCCTGGAGGCGCAGGGCCGGCCCGTCACGCTCCTCACCCACCCGGAACGGCGTGGCCTGGCAGAGCACCGGCAGTTCCTGCTCGACCACGCCGAGGCCGCCGCGGTGCTGTTCCTCGACGACGACGTCTGGCTCGAGCCGGGGTCGATCGCGCGGATGCTCGACGCGCTGCGCACCCTGGGCTGCGGCTTCGTCGGCAGCGCCGTGCAGGGCCTGTCGTACCTGCAGGACCGCCGTCCGCACGAGACCTCGGTGTTCGAACGGTGGGACGGCCCCGTCGTGCCCGAGGTGGTGCGCCGCGGCACCCCCGGCTTCGACCGTTGGTCACTGCACAACGCCGCGAACCCGACGCACGTCGCCGCCGACCTCGACCTGCACCCCGGCGAGTGGGTTCCCTACCGCGTCGCGTGGGTCGGTGCCTGCGCGCTCTACGACCGCCGTGCGCTCGAGGAGGTCGGGGGCTTCCGGTTCTGGGACACCCTGCCGCCCGAGCACGCCGGCGAGGACGTCGTGGCGCAGTGGCGGGTGATGGAACGCTTCGGTGGTGCGGGCATCATGCCCTCGGGGGCCGTGCACCTGGAGGCCCCGACCACCGTCGTCGACCGCCGGGTGGACGCACCCGACGTGGTCTTCGCGGACCGGAACGTCATACCGCGGTAGGGGGTGGTCGAGACCGCCGCGGGATGGCCAGCGCGCGTCGGCTCCGTAGCGTCGTCCTCGTCGACGAGTTCCGTCGGCGGGAGGGAGCACCCCGTGTTCGACCAGATCACCCCGCTCGTCGTCGAGCTGGCCGCGAGCCCGCTCGTCTACGTCGTCCTCTTCGTACTGTGCCTGGTGGACGGCTTCTTCCCGCCGGTGCCGAGCGAGTCCGCCCTGGTCGCGGTCGCCGCGATCGCCGCGACGTCCGGACAACCCGTCCTCGCCGTGGTGCTCGTCGCCGCCGCCCTCGGAGCGATCGCCGGCGACTCGATCGCGTACTGGATCGGACGCCGGATCGGGTTCGCCCGGCTGGCCCGTTCGAAGCGACCACGGATCGCGGCGGCCTTCGCGTTCGCCGAGCGGCAGATGCAGCGCCGCTCCGCCAGCCTCATCCTGACCGGGCGCTTCATCCCCGTCGGCCGGGTCGCGGTCAACATGACCGCCGGAGCGACCGGCCTGCCCTACCGCCGGTTCCTGGCGATCAGCGCGATCGCGGGGCTGGCGTGGTCGGCGGTGTCGATCGGCATCGCCCTGGCCGCGTCGAGCGTGCTGCACGAACCGATCGTCGCGGCCCTGGTGTCGATGGTGGTCGCCGCCGGGCTCGGGATCGCGGTCGACCGGGTGCTCGGTACCATCAGCCGCAGGCGCGAAGCCCGTGACGCCCGCGCCGCAGCCGCAGCCGCAGCCGCAGCCACCACAGCCACACCCGCCACAGCCACCGCCATCGCCCCCGAACCCTGGCTCGCCCGAACCGGAGAGACCGCCCGCCCGTGACCGTCGTCCCGAAGCCCCGACCCACCTGGGTCCGGCCAGCCGTGCAGATCGGCTTCGTCGTCGTCGCGGTGTCCCTGTTCGCCGTCGCCGCACCCGTGACCGCCGTGTTCTACGGCGTCCCCGTGCCGCTCGCGTTGCTCGTGACCGCCGTCCTTTCGGCGAGCATCGGCCTCGCACCGCTCTTCCCCCGCACGGCGTCGGGCGCGCACCTCGTCGCCCTCGCCGGCCTCGGGGTCCTGACGGCACCCGGCACCATCGGGCCCTGGCCGGTCTCGGTCACGAGCATCGTCGGCCTCAGCGTGCTGCTCGTCGTGCTGGGCGTCCGCACCACCTGGCGGCTCACCGCGGTGGTCTGGGTCGCGGCGACACTGCTCACCCTGCTGCTCATCGGCGTGACGCCCGACCGGTGGGGACAGGTCGACGTCTGGGCGACGAGCTTCGTGGTGAGCGCCGGCGACACCCTCGTCGTGGCGGCCGCTGCGGTCGTGATCGGGCAGCGCCGGACCGTGCGCGAGGAACTCGCCGCCGCCCGCCGCGACACCGAGCTCGAGCAGGCCCGACGCCGGACGGTCGAGGAGCGCTCCCGGATCGCCCGCGAGCTCCACGACGTCGTCGCCCACAGCATGTCCGTCGTGCACATGCAGGCCGAGTCCGCCCCGTACCGCGTCGCGGACCTGCCGCCGGACGCCCGCACCGAGTTCGCCGCGATCGCCGAGACCTCGCGCACGGCCCTGCGGGAGATGCGGCAGCTGCTCGGCACCCTGCGTGGCGACGCCGACGCCGAGCGCGCACCGCAGCCGCGGCTCGCCGACCTGTCCGCACTGGTGCAGGCCACCCGCGCGGCCGGTATCCCCGTCGACCTGCGACTCGACGAGCGGCTCGACCCGGACCTCGACGACGTCGACCGGCTCGCACAGCTCACCGTGTACCGGGTCGTGCAGGAGGCGCTCGGCAACGTGGCCCGGCACGCGCCCGGTGCGACCACCGTGGTGACGGTCGGGAGGCACGGGCCGGCCCTCACGGTCGAGGTCGCCAACACCGCGCCACCGGCCGGCAGCGTGCCCGGTGCGCCGCCGGACGACGGCGGCTTCGGTCTGGCGGGCATGCGCGAGCGGGTCGCCGCGCTCCGCGGCACCATCGACCACGGACCGGACCCGGACGGCGGCTTCCGCGTCGCCGTCAGTCTGCCCACCCGGCCCACCGCGACCACGTCGCAGCCGACGGCCGACGGGGCAAGCCGATGACGCGGGTGATGGTGGTCGACGACCAACAGATGTTCCGTGTCGGACTGCGGGCGATCCTCCAGGCCCAGGACGACGTCGAGGTCGTCGGCGAGGCCGCGAACGGTGCCGAGGCGGTCGTCATGGCGATCCGGCTCCGGCCGGACGTGATCCTGATGGACGTCCGGATGCCGGAGCTCGACGGGATCGAGGCGACCCGGCGGATCACCACGGCGCCCGCGGAGTCGCCCGTCCGCGTGGTGATGCTCACGACGTTCGACATCGACGACTACGTGTTCGACGCGCTCCGTGCCGGGGCGAGCGGGTTCCTGCTCAAGGACGCGAGCGCCGAGGAGCTCGTGCAGGCCGTGCGGACCGTCGCGGCCGGTGACTCCCTGCTCGCACCGCGGGTGACCCGGCACCTCGTCGAGGCCTTCGTCGCCGGTCCGCAGCCGACGGCGCCGCGGACCGAGGTGCTCGACGTGCTGACCGACCGGGAGCGTGACGTGTTCCTGCTGATGGCGCGGGGGCGGTCGAACGGCGAGATCGCGGCGGAGTTGTTCATCGCCGAGCAGACCGTCAAGACCCACGTCGGCCGGGTCCTGGCGAAGCTGCAGCTGCGGGACCGGGTGCACGCCGTGGTGCTGGCCTACGAGAGCGGGCTGGTCACGCCGTCCGCGTGAGGTGCGGGCCCGGAGCGCGACCCGAGACGGACGGGAGGCCCGGTGCCAGCTGGCACCGGGCCTCCCGTCAGCGGTGTGGTCGCGACTCAGGCGGCGAGGTGCGCCTGCAGGAACCAGCGGTCCTTGGTCAGCGCGCGCTCGATCTCGATCGCGACGTCCTGGCTGTTGAGGTCGACCTCGTCGAGGCCGTCGACCGCACGGCGGACCTGCAGCAGCGCGGCGTCGATCTGGGCGATCACCTCGGTGATGGTGACGTCGGAGTTCTGGAAGCCCTGCGACAGCGGCGGCAGCGTGGTGTTCGCGGCGACGGTCGCGATGCGCGAGTCGACCGGCAGGCCGAGGGCGACGATGCGCTCCGCAGCCTTGTCCGCGTAGTCCTGCGCGTGCTCGACGATCTCGTCGAGGAGCTCGTGCACGCCGACGAAGTTGCGGCCACGGACGTGCCAGTGGGCCTGCTTGCCGTTGACGACGAGTGCCTCGAGGTCGATGACGACGGGGGCGAGGAACTGGGCGACCCCGGCTGCGAGCTCCGGCGTGGTCGAGAACGGGGACGTGGTGCTCGGGGTGGTGGTGCTGCTCTGCGTGGTCATGGCACAACCATGCCCCCGTCTTTTGCACATTGCAAGGAAGAGCAGGCTGCCCTTACCCGCCGTACTCGACCTGGACCTGCTGGCCGGCGTCGGTGAGTTCGAGCTGCACCATGGACCGAGCGCGCTCGATCCACGGGCTGTCCGCGCACCCGATCCACACCGAGGTGCGGGGCTCGCAGCCCGTCACGCACCACTCGGCGGCCCACCCCGTCAGGGCGTGTGCGAGGGCTTCGCCGTGGTCGGCGAAGACCAGCGGGGCGACGGCCGAGCTGCGGGCGCTCCGGACCAGCCAGGTCACGGTGACGCGCGGCGGGGCCGGCAGGATGCGGATCTGCTCGTCGAGGGCGACCTCGACGAAGACCTGCCCGTACGCGTTCTCGGGGAGTTCCTCGAGCTGGCGGTGGATCTCGACGAGGTCCTCGGCACCGCCCGCGATGAGGATGCGTTCGCTGGGCTGTCGCCGGGTCCGTGCCATGTGGCAACGGTAAGGGAAGCCTTACCTCATCACAAGGGGGAACGACCGGTTCCGGCGATGTCCACAGCCGGCACACCGAGTTCGTGCGACAGGAACCGCCACATCCAGGACAGGGCGACCGTGTTCGTCAGGCCCGGGACGCCCTGGGCGATCTGCGTCGCGACGCCGTCGCTGTACGCGGCGAGCTGCAGCGCGACGGTGTCGGCGTCGACGGGGTCGCCGCCGTCGCTGTAGGTGCCCTGGCGCGTGCCACCGAACACCCCGGCGTCCACCCCGCGCCGGATGACCCGCACGAGGCAGGCCTCCCAGACGCGGATGCGTTCGGCGTACTCGGCGGCCACCTCGGGCCGCCGGACCACCGCGGTCCAGTAGTCGGACCAGATCCGCCAGTGCTGCCGGACCTGCTCGGTGTCGCCGAACAGCGGGGCGACGAGCATCCGCAACCCCACCAGCACGTCGGGTTCGGCGTCGACCGCTGCGACGATGGCGCCGTAGAAGCGCTCCGTCTCGAGCACCACGACCTCGTTGAGGATCTCCGCGACGCTGCCGAAGTGGTACGTCACGGTGCCGACGGAGACGCCTGCCTCGGCCGCGATGTCACGCAGTCCGGTGGCGCCGACGCCGTTCCGGACGATCACCGCGCGGGCGGCCTCGACGATCATCGCGCGCCGGACCTCCGGCCGCTGCCGGACGCGTGCCGCCGCGGTCACGCCGAGGTCCGTGGGACGTCGTCGACGAAGGTCCGCTCGGTGACGAGCACCTCGGGTTCGTCGGGTCCGCCGTCGCGGGCCCAGGCGCGCACGGTGTTGACGACGTGGAAGGTGTCGGCGTCGGCGGTGACCTCGGACGTCGTCTCGAGGCGCGCGGCCCACTCCGGCTTCGTCAGCCCGATCGCCCAGCGGGAACTCGCCCGTGCGCTGGTCGGGTCGTCGGAGCGGATCCGGTACGTCTCGCGGGCGTCCTCGGTGAACACGAGGCCGTCCGGGTAGACGCGTCCGCCGCCGTACCCGGGATCGACGTCGAGCGTCCACTCCCCCGTCTCGACGTCGTGCGTCACCGTGCGCTGCGGCAGCGGGTCGGCCGGCGCGACGCGCTCGATCACGAGGGGCTCGGACCGTTCGGGCTCGGCGAAGGCCACCCCGTCGTCGGTCTCCCGGGTCCAGGTGGGCAGGGTGACGCTCGAGGTGGTCGGGTCGATCGTCACGGTGGCCTCGACGCCGTGCGGCCACACCCACGGCCAGTACGACGAGGAGACCGCGATGCGCAGCCGGTGTCCGGCGGCGAACCGGTGTCCGGTCGAGACCAGGCGCACGGGCAGGTCGGCGGGTGTCCCGGGCACGAGCACGTCGTCGCGGTCCATCCCGTCGCGCTTCGCGGCGTTCAGTACCCCGCGCGTGACGAGCGTCGACGAGCCGTCCGGTGCGACGTCGCAGAGCCGCACGGTCAGGGTGGCCCGGGGCTGGTCGCTCGTGACGGACAGCCGCACGAGCACGTTGCCGAGCAGGTCGAACGCCTTGCCGACGGGCAGGTCGAAGGTGACCGACCGGCCGTCCTCGGCGCGCTGGTCCGTCGGCAGGTCGGTGGCGTTGCCGAACGGGAAGAACCGACCGGCGTCCACCCCGGTGTGCTGCGGCGACCGCACGACGACCGGCCCGAGGTCACCGCCGCGCAGGGCGGCGAGGGGCAGGACACGCTCGTGGGTCGCGGCGGAGGGCCACGCCTCGGCACCGATCCAGCGACCGCGGCGGCCGGCGTAGTAGGGCGCGGGGGCTTCGCCCTCGTTGATCCAGGCCCGCAGTGCGGGGTCGTCCTCGACGCCGGTGTCGACCCCGCGCAGCCAGCGGTCCCACCACCGCAGGGTCTCCTGCAGGAACCCGATCGACGGCCCCGGCGCGAGTCCACGGTCCGGGTACTGGTGCGACCACGGGCCGACGATGCCCTTCACGGGGGCGCTGACGTGGTCGACGAG
Organism: Curtobacterium sp. MCLR17_040; assembly: GCF_003234735.1. NCBI lineage: Bacteria > Bacillati > Actinomycetota > Actinomycetes > Micrococcales > Microbacteriaceae > Curtobacterium > Curtobacterium sp. MCLR17_040. The sequence goes on from NZ_QKTE01000005.1 coordinate 89,342, forward strand.
CCGGAGCACGGCGTCCCGGTAGGGGTCCGCCCACCCGCCGACCGCGAGCACCGCGGCGCGGATGCCGTCGTAGTCCTCGGCCGCGCTGCCGTGCCGCCAGTAGTCGTCGCGCTCCTGGTGCGCGAGCCACACCGGCGTCATCGGGCGGTTCGCCTCGAGACGTTCCCGCCACCGGTCGATCCACCCGGCACCGACGACCTCGGGCCGTGGCGGCCGCGAGTTGAAGGCGAACATCGTCGCGCCCCAGGCCGCCATGTCGATGCCGAGCACGGCGCCGCCGACGTAGTGCACGTCGTTGTCGTACCGGTCGTCCGTCGAGCAGACCGTCACGATGGCCTTGAGGGCGGCGGGTGCCCGGGCTGCGAGCTGCAGCGCGTTGAAGCCGCCCCACGAGATGCCGAACATGCCGACGGCACCGGTCGACCACGGCTGCTCGGCGAGCCAGGCGATCACGGCTTCGCCGTCGAGCAGCTCCTGCTCGCTGTACTCGTCGTCGAAGAACCCGTCGGACGACCCGGTGCCGCGGATGTCGACCCGCACCGAGGCGTACCCGTGCTGGGCGTACCAGGGGTGCCGCTCCGAGTCGCGCGGTGCGGTCCAGTCGTCGAGCCGGTACGGCAGGTACTCGAGCAGCACCGGCGTCGGGTCGCTGGGCGCACCCGATTGCGTCGGCGGCTGCGACGGTGCCCAGATCCGGGCGTGCAGCCGGACACCGTCGGGCATCGGGATCCACTCGTCGCGGACCGTCACGCCCGCGGGCAGCGAGCCGGGGTCGCCGATGGCGGTGAAGGTGGTGGCGGCGGTGCCGTGGTCGGTGCCGTCGTCGGTGGTCATGCGTCCTCCCAGTTGCGGGTGCGGTGTCCGTCGCCGTGGTCGGTCCAGCCGTCAGCGTGCCGCCAGCGCGGCACCCCGTCACCGACGTCGGGCAGGGTCGTGCTGCCGGGTTCGAGCGTCGCCGCGAGCAGCGTCGACGTGTACGGGTGGTTCGGGCCGGTGAACACCCGCTCGGTCGGTCCGATCTCGACGATCCGGCCACCGGTCATCACCGCGACCCGGTCCGCCACACCCCGCACCACGGCGAGGTCGTGGCTGATGAACAGGCAGGCGAGGCCCCGCTCGCGCTGCAGGTCGGCCAGCAGCGCGAGGATCCCCGCCTGCACCTGCACGTCGAGCGCGGTGGTGATCTCGTCGGCGATCACGAGCGACGGCTCCGCTGCCAGTGCACGCGCGATCCCGACGCGCTGCCGCTGCCCACCTGAGAGCTGCGCGGGCAGGCGGTCGGCGAACTCCGGCCTGAGCCCGACCTGGCTGAGCAGTGCCCCGACGCGATCGCGCGAGGACGAGCCGCTGAACAACCGGAGCGGCCGCGCGACGGCTGCACCCACGGTGCGCCGCGGGTTGAGCGACGTGTCCGCGTTCTGGAACACGAGCTGCACGGCACGCCGCAGGGCGGGCGCGCGGCCGGCGATCGGCTCGCGCAGGTCGCCGCTCGTCGTGCCGTCGTCGTACGTGAACGTCCCCGACTCGGCCGGTACCAGGCCGGCCAGCGCCGTCGCGAGCGTCGACTTGCCGCTGCCGGACTCGCCCACGACGGCGAGCGTCTCGTGCGCGGCGATCGTGAACGAGACACCGTCGACGGCGGCCGGCAGGCCGCGGCCGTAGCGGATCACCAGGTCGTCCGCGGTCACCACGGGGCGGGCGGCGCGCTCGGGAGGCGCGGTGCCGGTGGCCGTGGAGCCGACCGTCCCGGGGACGGTCGCGTCCAGGGCGTCGCGATCCGCCCCTCTCCCCATCGGCACGGCCGACTCGCCGCTGGCGCGTCGATCCGGAACCGGCGACGTGGGCCCAGGCCGTCGCCCGTCCGGCACCGCGGCCAGCAGGGCGCGCGTGTACTCGTGCTGCGGCGCGGCGAAGAGCGCCGCGGTGGCGGCGTGCTCGACGACCTCGCCGTCGCGCATCACGGCGATCTCGTCCGCCATGGCGGACACCACCCCGAGGTCGTGGCTCACGAGCAGGACGGCCATGCCGAGCTGCCGACCGAGGTCGGCGACCAGGTCGAGGACCGCGGCCTGGGTGACGACGTCGAGGGCGGTGGTCGGTTCGTCGAGGACGAGCACGCGCGGCCGGGCCGCGACGGCCATCGCGATCGCGATGCGCTGCTGCTGCCCGCCGGACAACTGGTGCGGGTACCGGCGGACGATCGCGTCGGGGTCCGGCAGCCGGACCAGCCGCACCAGCTCGGCGACGCGTTCGGGGCCGTCGGGCTCGCCGTGGGCGCGGAGGGCCTCGCGGATCTGCTCGCCGACGCGCATCGACGGGGTGAGTGCCTGTCCGGCGTTCTGGGCGACGACCGAGGCGGTGCCGCCGCGGAGCGCCCGGCGACCGGCCGGCGACAGGGCGAACACGTCGGCGCCGTCGACGCGGACCGTCCCGCCGTCGATCGCCGACCCGGCGCGCAGGTGTGCGAGGAGCGTCCGCGCGACGGTGGACTTGCCGCTGCCGGACTCGCCGACCAGGCCGAGGGTGCGACCGGCCTCGATCGTGAACGAGACACCCCGGACGACGGGGACGCGCCGTTTGCCGGCGGCGTACGAGATGGACAGGTCGTCCACGCGGACGATCGCGTCGGGCACGGTCGCCGTCGCGGCGGGCGTCGTGCCGGTGTCGGTTCGGGTCATGCGCTGACTCCCTGCTTGGCGCGGTCGACGCCGAGCGACTTGCTCAGGCCGTCGGCCGCGAGGTTCAGTCCGATCACCAGCGTGGCGAGCGCCACGATCGGGGCGAGCGTGCCGAGCGGCACCACGGTGAGCGCGGTGCGGTTCTCCTGCACCATCAGGCCCCAGTCCGGGGTCGGCGGGTTCGCGCCGAAGCCCAGGAAGGACAGCGACGCGACGAGCAGCACGATCCACGAGGCCCGCATCGCGTACTCGACGAGCACGACGTCGAGCACGTTCGGCAGGATCTCGCGGAACACGATCGACAGCGGCCGCTCGCCCCGGGCGCGGGCCGCCGTGACGTAGTCCTGGGTGATCACGGTGCGGGCGGCGCCACGGACGACCCGGGTCACCGCGGGGGCGTAGACGACCGTGACGGCGAGGACGATGACCCAGAGGCCGGCGTCGAAGACCGTCACGACGACCAGGAGCGCGAGGATCGACGGCACGCTGAGCAGGGCGTCGACGACGCGCATGACGACCTCGTCGAACCAGTTGTCGGCGTAGGCCGTGACGCAGCCGAGCACGGTGCCGACCGCGACGGCGATCGTGGTGGCGAGGAAGGTCACGGACAGCGCGTACCGGCCGCCGTTCAGCGTGCGGGAGAGGACGTCACGCCCGTACTGGTCGGTGCCGAGCCAGTGCGTCCACGTCGGACCGGCGAGCACGTCGCCGGCGTTCGTGGCGACCGGATCGTGCCCGGCGATGACCGGCGCGAGCAGGGCGAGGACGACGTGCAGGGCGATGAGGCCGAGGCCGATGCTCAGCGCCGTCGACCCGCGCAGGGGTGCGAGCGCGCCGGCGAGCACGTCGCGTCCGACGCGGCGGCGGGGTGCGGTGGCGGTCATGCGGCGGCCTTCCTGGTGCTGCGGGCGCTGCGGGTGCGCGTGCGCGGTCGTCGCTGGCGGGTCCGCAGCTTCGGGTCGAGTGCGAGCGCGACGAGGTCGGCGGCCAGGTTGCACACGACGTAGATCAGGGCGCTCAGCAGGGCGATCGCCTCGATGGTGGGCAGGTCGCGGTTGAACACCGACTCGAGCATGAGCTTGCCCATCCCCGGGTAGTTGAAGACGTTCTCGACCACCACGACACCGCCGAGCAGCCACGCGACGTTGAGCGCGACGACGTTCAAGGTCGGGAGCAGGGCGCTCGGGACCGCGTGCTTCCAGACCACCCGGAGCATCGTCAGCCCCTTGAGCTCGGCCGTCGTGACGAACTCCGACGCCATCACGTCGATGGTCGACGAGCGAGCCGTCCGCACGATGTAGGCGGCCATCGCGAGCGTCAGCACGATGATCGGCAGCCAGATGGTGGGCAGCAGCTCGGCGACGGTGGCGTCACTCCCCCGCAGCACGACGGCGGGGAACACCGGCAGGCCGATCGCGAACAGCAGCACCAGGACGGTGGCGACCATGAACTCCGGCACGCTCATCACGACCAGGCTGACGATCGAGATCACCTTGTCGCTCGGACGACCGCGGCGGACACCGGCGACGACACCGAGCGTCAGGGACACCGTGACGCCGACGAGCATCGCGGGCACGGCGATGAGCATGCTGTTCCGGAAGGCCGTGAACAGCGTCGGGGCGACCGGTTCCCCGCTGACGAGCGAGGTGCCGAAGTCGCCGTGCACGGCGCCGCCGAGCCACTGCAGGTAGCGGAGCCAGACGTTCTGGTCGAGGCCGAGGGTCTCGCGCAGCTGCTTGACGGCGTCGGGGGTGGCGTTCTGCCCGAGCAGCTGCTGGGCGACGTCACCGGGGAGCGCCTGCACCGCGAGGAACACGAAGAGCGAGGCGAGCACCACCGTCAGCACGGCGATGCCGACGCGGCGGAGGACGGGGACGAGGACGTCCGACGGCGTGTTCGTGGTCGTCATCGGCGCAGTCCGATCCGCAGGTAGTCGAACTCGAAGCCGTACTCCGAGTAGTTCACGACGTCGCGGGACAACCCCACGAGCCGGTCGCCGAACATCGGCGTCATGTCGGCACCGTCCTCGACGACGAGCCGCTGGGCGTCCTGGTACAGGGTGAGCCGCTTGGCGTCGTCCATCTCGGCGCGGGCGTCGTCGAGCAGCCCGTCGAAGGTCTCGTTCGACCAGGCGCTCTCGTTGTACGACGACCCCGAGCGGAAGATCTGGTTGAGCAGCTGGTCGATCGGCCGCCCCGTGAACCAGTAGCTCACCATGAGCGGCTTCTGCATCCAGATCTGCGTGTAGTACGAGTCCGAGCTCGCGTTGCGGACGGTCAGACGGATCCCCGCGTCGGCGACGGCGTCGCGGTAGGCGACGGCCATCGGGGTGAACACCGACTCGTAGCTCGACGTGTAGATCGCGGCGCGGAAGTCCTCGCGCCCGGCCTGCTTGAGCAGCGCCCGGGCCTTGTCCGGGTCGTACTCGCGGTGGTCGTCGACGAACGCGGCGAGTTGCGGCGGCACGGGGTTGTCCCAACCTGCCGAACCGGTGCCCTGCAGGGCGGTGTCGACGATCTTCCGGGGGTCGTAGGCGAGCTTCATCGCCTGGCGCACCCGCGGGTCGCTGAACTCGTCGCTCGTGGCCAGCATCGGGATCGTGTACCACTGGGCGTTCTTCGACCGGGCGACGGTGGCGCGGTCGGACGCCGAGACCACCCGGGCGGTGGCGAAGTCCAGGTTGGTCTGCGAGATGAGGTCGATCTGTCCGGCGAGCAGGGCGTTCACCCGCGCGGTGGTGTCCTGGATCGAGTAGAAGTCGATGCCGTCGAGCGCCGGGCGGCCGGCGAAGTGGTCCGGGAACGCCTCGACGCTGCCGGCACCGGCGGGGGTGAACGACGACAGCCGGAACGGCCCCGTCCCGATCCCGGTGCGGCCGATGTCGGCGATGGCGTCGGCCGGCACGATGTAGCACTGGTAGGCGGTGAGCAGCGACGGGAACTCGGCGTTCGGCTTCGTCAGCGAGAAGCGCAGCGTGTACGGGTCGACGGCGCGCATCGAGTCGGCGTCCATGACCTCGCCGAGCACCCCGGCCTGCGGGCTGCCGGTCTTCTCGTCGAGGATGTGCTGGATGCTCGCGATGGCGTCGTCGGCGGTGAACCGAGAGCCGTCGTGGAAGGTCACGCCCCGGCGGAGCGCGAAGGTCCACTCGGTGCCGTCGGCGTTCGCGGACCACTCCTCGGCCAGGTCCGGTACCGGGGTGCCCTGCTGGTCGAGCTTGACGAGCCGGTTGTACAGCGCGCCGAGGTACTCGTAGGCCGACAGCGAGCTCGCGGAGTCGAGGGTCTCGGCGGCGGACGCGGCGGGTCGCGCGATGCGCAGGCGTCCGCCTCGACGGGCGACGCCGGTGGCCGCGGCCTCGGGGATCGTGGGGGTGCCGGCGGTCGCACCGGAGCTGCATCCGGCGAGCGTGAGCAGGCCGAGGCCGGCCAGACCGGCGGCGCCGGTGATGAGCGCCCGACGGCTCGGACCGTGGGCATTCCGGGGTTCGGGGACGATGGGCTGCATTCGGGGTGACCCCTCCTGTAATCGTTCCGGTGAACGATAGAGGTCCTCGGCCGATCCCCCAAGCCCGCTCCTGACGCGTGGGTCACCACCGCGCCCGACCCGATCGGCGAGCCCGCGCGGATCCACCGCCGCGCACGACCGTTCCGTCCACGGGTGGAACGTTTACCAACCCGTTACACGGCACCGCCCGGCACACGGCATGATCAGGAACGCACCGACGTCCCCGAGGAGGACCATGGCCACGTTCACCCGCGGGTTCGGCGGTCGCCGCGACGACCGCGACGACACTCGCATCCCGCCCGGTCAGACCCTGGTCCGCGACTGGCCCGTCTTGTCCGCCGGGGCGACGCCCGACATCGAGCCGACCGACTGGGCCTTCTCGATCCGCACCGAGTCCGGCCTGCACCAGTGGACCTGGGACGAGGTGCACGCACTCGGCGTCGAGGACGTCACCGTCGACATCCACTGCGTCACGCACTGGACCAAGCTCGACATGCCGTGGCGGGGTGTCTCGCTCGACCGCCTGTTCGAGGACGTCGAGACCGAACTCGACTACTGCATGGTGCACAGCCACGGCGGCTACACGACCAACGTCCCGCTCGACGAGCTGCTCGACGGGAAGTCCTGGATCGCCTTCGAGGCCGACGGCGAGCCCCTGACGCCCGAGCACGGTGGGCCCGCCCGCCTGCTGGTCCCCCACCTGTACTTCTGGAAGAGCGCCAAGTGGGTGCGCGGCATCGTCATGCAGTCCGACGACGAGCCCGGCTTCTGGGAGAACGCGGGCTACAACCTGCACGGCGACCCGTGGAAGGAAGAGCGGTACTGGTGACGCTCCCCGACACCGGCCTGGAGGCACGGATCACCCCCGTCGCTCGTCCCGCCACCCGCAGGCGGCCGGCCTGGCACGCCGCCACCGTCGCGTCCGTCGGCCGCGAGACGACGAACGCGCGCCGCATCGTCCTCGACGTCCCCACCTGGCCGGGCAACGACCCCGGGCAGCACCTGGACCTGCGACTGACCGCCGAGGACGGCTACCAGGCACAGCGCTCGTACTCGATCGCGTCGGCCGGCCCCGCGACCGACGTCGTGCTCGCGGTCGACCGGGTGGACGGCGGCGAGGTCTCGCCGTTCCTCGTCGACGCCGTCGAGGTCGGCGACGCGCTCGAGGTCCACGGACCCCTGGGCGGCTGGTTCGTCTGGCGGCCGGGCGAGTCCACCCGTCCGGTGCAGCTCATCGCCGGCGGCTCCGGCATCGTGCCGCTCGTCGCGATGGTGACCGCGCACGCCGAGGCGGACGACCCGGCGCCCTTCCGGCTCCTCGCGGCCGTCCGCACACCGGACGACGTGTTCTTCCGTGCGGAACTCGACCAGGCGCTCGCGAGCCGGGCACCGCTCGAGGTGACCCACGTGTACAGCCGCACCGCGCCTCCAGGCTCGACCGTGCCGGCCGGACGGCTGACGCGGGACACGCTCGCTGCCGCGGTGTTCCCGCCGGACGCGGGCGCCCTGGTCTACGTGTGCGGGTCGACGCCGTTCGTCGAGCAGGTGCTGCGCTGGCTCACCGAGCTCGGACACGACACCAGCGACGTGCGCGCCGAACGGTTCGGGGGCAACTGATGGTCGTCGTGGACGGCAACGCGCTGGCGGGGACGTTGGCCGACAGTCTGGGGCCCGAGCCGACCGTGGTCGCCCTGCGCTGCGCCGGGTGCGGGTCGCTCGGGGTGCTCGGGCAGACCACCGTCTACCGCACCGCGATGGGGTCGGTGGCGCGCTGCCGCGGGTGTGACACGGTGCTCGTCACGGTCGTCGAGTCCGGGGCCCGACGGTGGGTGGGGTTGCCCGGCGCCCGCACGATGTCGGCCTCTGTACCGGACGGCATCGAGTAGCACAAGGCTTGCGCGGCAGGTCGTGCGGGTTTTTTGCGGGTTCCCGCAACCGTGGATCCGGTTCCCACCCGAACGGGGGACGGCTCCGGATACATCCTCGGAACTGCGCCGGGCCACCCACCCGGCGCGTGCCAGTGGGGGCAGGGTCGCCTCCGCGCCCGGTGGGCGCGGGAACCCGAAGCCTGCGCCCGCTGGGCCCCCACGCCTTCGGTGCCGCGACGCCCCGCAACGACGGAACCCCCGCCGCTCTTCCGAGCGACGGGGGTTCCGGTCTTCCTGTTCTGAGCGGATGACGAGATTCGAACTCGCGACCCTCACCTTGGCAAGGTGATGCGCTACCACTGCGCCACATCCGCATTCACACGCCGTCCTGGCCGTGCGGAGATGACTCTACCCGATGACGGGCGGCATCAGCGGTTCCGGTGAAGGTTCCGGGCGTGTCCGGCGCGGCGCGGGCGGTCCGTCAGGTCGACGGAGTTCGATCGGACCATGAGCTACGTGCACGACAATCCCGGCGGGACCGAGGCCCACGGCGTCGACCTGGTCGACGGCGACGCCCCCGCGATCCGGATCCTGGTGCACGGCGACCTGCCGACCACGATCGAGCACGAGGGTCGCACCTGGCTCGCGACGGGCGACGCCCACGACGCGGGCGACGACGACACCCCGCCGATCGCGATCTACCGCCCGGTCTGAGCCGACCCAGGGCGGCCCGGTCAGTGACCGCGGACGTCACCCGTCAGGATCGCGTGCTCGACACCCGCTGACAGCTCGTCGTGCAGGGCGTCCGCGAAGAACTCGCCGGCACCCAGGCTGATGAGGTGCGCGACCGCAGCCTCCGCGGCCGGGAACCCGGGCTCCCACTCGTCGTGCAGGAACGCGCGGACGTGTCCGGACTCGTGCACGACGACCACGCCGATGTGCTCGTGCCGGGTGCCGTCCTCGAGCACGGCGTCGAAGACGATCGGCTCGGTTTCCTCGCCGAGTTCCTCGAGCAGGACGGTGCCGGTGCCCGGCCACTCCGTCCGGTACGGCGGCAGGTCGGGTGCGTGCAGGTGCCCAGCGAGCTCGTCCGACGCCGACTCGATGTGTCCGGTGGACAGGTACTCGTCGACGACGTCGTGGATGCGGGCGTGCAGGTCCGGCTCGTACTGCCACCAACGCTGGTGCACGGTGCGGAGCCACTCCTGGGTCGCGGCGTCGGCCGAGGCCGAGATCCCCACGAGCTGCGGTGCGGTGCCGGGCGAACCGACGACCTCGAGCTGTTCGTCGTGCGTCTCGACCGTGATCGACCCGGTGGTCTCGTCCGGGTGCACGCCGTGGACGTCCTCGGGCGCGGCGGCCCAGATGCTGGCGGGGAGCTTCGGCGGCAGGTCGAACGGCACCGCGATCGCGGGTTGCGTCATCGCGTGGTCGATCGCGTCGCCGAGGTGCACCTCGTCCGCCCGGGACCCCATCACGATGCCACCGGCCGGCGGCACGAGCGACAGGTGTTCCAGGTCGTCCGGCGCGGCGTTCATCGAGGTGAGCACCGCGGTGTCGGCCCACTGCACGAACCCGCCGGCGGACCGGTCGTCCTCGCCGAACGGCACGTCCCACACCGTCGGGTCCGTGAGCACCCACGATGCGGTGCGACCGGCCGGTCCGTGGCGGACGGCGTCGACGATCGCCGGCACCAGTCCGGGCAGCCCCCGGTACGCGGGACGGACCGTGAGCCGGTCGACGGCGAGCAGGTCGGGCTTGCCGAGCATCTCGGCGGCGTGGGTCTGCAACGAGAAGAACGTCTCCCCCGTCGCGTCCTGCGCGGCGACGGCGGACGCGAAGGACCCCGCGACGTCGGAGACCTGGTAGCCGAGCACCAGGGCCTCGAGCGACTCCGGTGCACGGCTCGTGAAGGCGGTGACCTCGGCGACGGAGACCGCCTCGGTCTCGTCGTCGGTGATCGGGACGCGGACGTCGATCACCCACCGGTCGACGTCCTGCCCGGGGTAGGCGTCACCGTCCTCGTCCGAGATCGTGATGTGCACCAGGCGCAGGGAACCGTCCCAGGCGTCGTGGACGTGCTGGGCGATGGCGGCATCGGGGTCGTCGTTCACGGACGCAACGGTACCGGTGCGGAGGACCCCGACCGGAGCCGCGTGCCCGAGGAGGCGTAGGCGGAGCACGACGGGCACCGCGTCAGCAGGTCGTGGGTGCAGTCGATCACGTGCTCGAGGAACCGCTCGGCGTCGGCCAACTGGTCACGCTGCGCCCGGATCTGACGGAGACGCTCGGTGATCACGCCGGACCGGTCGGGTGCACTGCGTCGGAGCACCAGCCGGATCTCCGCCAGGCTCATGCCGACGCCCTGGCAGGCCCGGACGACCTGCAGGCGACGGACGTGTTCCTCGGAGTACTCCCGGTGGCCCGACGGCGCTCGATCGGGGACGACGCCTCCCGTGTCGTGCCAGTGCCGCAGCACGTGAACCTCGACGCCGATCCGCCGAGCTGCTGCACCGATCCGCACCGCGCCCCGTTCGTTCCTCTTGACCTCAGGTCGACCTGAGGTCCTAGCGTGCGACCATGCTGCCACGCCGAGCGCCCCTCCCCGTCCCCGTCCACCTCCCCGCTCCGGTCCCGGTCGTCGTGGACCGCACGACCATCGCCACGAGGGTCCTCGAGCCGGCAGGACCGGCACGCGGAGACGTCGTCCTGTGCCACGGCACCCCCTGGTCGTCGGCGGTCTGGGCCGAGGTCGGCCCGGCGCTCGCGCAGGACCACCGGGTGTTCCTCTGGGACATGCCCGGGTACGGCGACGCGGACCGCGGGCCGACCGTGGACACCACGCTCCGAGCGCAGGCGATCCGTCTCGGCGCGCTCCTCGACCGGTGGGGCCTCGACCGACCCCACCTGGTCGCACACGACGTGGGCGGCGCCGTGGCGCTCCGGGCGCACCTGCTGCACGGTGCCGAGTACGCGAGCCTGTTCCTCTGGGACGCCGTCGTGCTCGACCCCTGGGGGTCTCCGTTCTTCCGGCTGGTGGCGGAGCACCGTGACGTCTTCGACCGACTCCCCGGCGACCTGCACGCCGCCCTGGTGCGGCAGTACATCGACGGTGCCTCGGCGCGGGGCTTCTCGCCGGTGGACCTCGAGGCCCTGGCGCGGCCGTGGGCCGGCCCCGAGGGGCAGGTCGCGTTCTCACTCCAGATCGCCGCGCTGACCCCCGACGACACCCGCGCGGTCGCCGAGCTGTTGGGCTCCGTGCGGTGCCGGACCCGGATCGGGTGGGGGCGGCAGGACCCCTGGATCCCCCTGCACCAGGCCTTCGACCTGCAGACGGCGCTGCCCGGGCACCCCGAGGTCGTCGTGCTCGACGACGTCGGGCACCTCGCGCCGTGGGAGGACCCCGTCGCGGTCACGGCCGCACTCCGGCAGTGGGTACACCGTCCGGTGGGCTCGGAGTGACCCGCACGGCGCCGTTCAGATCAGGGCGCGGGCGGCGAGCACGACGGCCGCTCCCCCGACGGTCAGCGCCGCGAGCACCGACAGCACCACCGCGACGGTGTCCCGCCGGGCCGGGGCACTCGCGCGGACGGCACCGGCGACGAGCTGCTGGGCCGCCGCCAGGGACGCCGCGCTCCCGAGCGGGCGGTCGTCCTGGTCGAACGCCAGGAACCGCTCACGCACGTGCAGCACGAGCCCCAGGCTGGTCCCGTGGTCGCGCGCCACCCACGACTTCGGTCCCTGTTGCTCCCAGCGGACGGCGAGCATCAGGGGCCGGGGACCGGCAGGCCGGCCCGCTCCCCGTCCGGATGCGGCCAGCTGAACGCGACGACGAGCTGGACGACACCGAACACGATGAGCACGCTCCCCACCGCGGCCACCGTCACCAGCGCGCCGAGGCCCGGCAGGTTCATCACCAGGATGCCGCTCAGCACACTGAGCACGGCGAGCACCACGGTCAGCGCACGGCGGCCCACCCACGGTGCGTAGATGAGTGCGATGCCCTCGAGGATCCAGGCGAACCCGAGCAGCAGCGCCACCCACCGCGCCCCGATCGGCGGGAACACGATCGCGACGACACCGCCGGCGACCACCAGTGCCCCGAGGGCCACCAGCCCGACCTGACGCCACCAGACCCGAGGGTGCACCTGGAGTCCCCGGACGACCAGCGCCGCTCCCGACACGACCAGGTAGATCCCGAAGACCCACGACACCGCGAACAGCGTCGCGTGGGGCAGGACGATCGCAGCCAGTCCGGCGAGCACGCCCACCGCGCCGACGATCCCGAACGCCACCCGGATCCCGTCGCCGCCCTGCGGAAGCGAGCCCGTCCGCTGGCCGACGTCACGTTCGTCACGCATGTCCGTCCGACCTCCCTGCAGGTCCCGACTGGTGCTGTGGTGCTGGTGGGTGCTGGCGACCTGTGACCGCCCGTGCGGTGCGTCCTGCGCACAGGACTACACCCGAAGGTGAGCACCTGTCCATGTCCCATGCGTGCGCATGAGGCCATCCCCCCGGCGCGGCCATGTCCCCGGCGACGCCGCGTGCGCGACGAGCGCTCCGTGGGCGGTAGCCTGACGCGCCGGACGACCGAACGCCGACGCCCGCGACGGCTGACCAGACGGAGGACCACGGTGCCAGCACTCGGAGACGGCCGCGCCGACGGCGTGTGGTGCGCGCTCGGCGAACCCCGCACCACCGCCCAGATCGCCCAGAACGGGTTCGCCTGGCTCGGTCTCGACGCCCAGCACGGCGCCTTCGACGACGCCACACTCCTGGCGACGATGCCGGCGCTCGCCGCGGTCGCACCGCAGGTCCCCGTTGCCATTCGCGTCGCCGAGGGCTCGGACGCCGCGATCGGCCGTGCGCTCGACCTCGGCGCCGACATCGTGATCGTCCCGATGATCGAGACCGTCGAGCAGGCCGAGCACGCCGTCCGTGCCGCGCACTACCCACCGCGGGGCCGACGGAGCTGGGGGCCGATGGCGGGTCTCTGGGGCGGCGCGGCACCATCCGCCGCCGCTGCCGACCCCGAGGTGTGGGTGATGCTCGAGACACCCGAGGGCCTCCGTGCGGCCGAGCAGATCCTGGCGGTCCCGAGCGTCTCGGCGGTGTTCGTCGGCCCCTTCGACCTGTCGATCGGGCTCGGCGTGGATCTGCGCGAGCTGCTCGACGCCGACAGCGCCACGGACCCCCTCCCCGCGATCGTCGCCGCAGCCCGCCGCGCGGGCAAGCACACCGGCGCCTTCGCCGGTGACCTGGCCCGCGCCGAACGGCTCCGCGCGCTCGGGTTCGACCGCGTCGCCGTCGTCACCGACGGGACCCTGCTCGCGCACGGTGCGGCCGCGGTGCTCGGCGCAGCAGCCACCGGTCGCACCTCGTACTGACGGGCCGTCAGCGGCGAAGTACTGACGGGTCGTCAGCGGCGGCCGCACCGGCGACCGGTCCTCGTCCGCGCCCTCGACGCCGCTGAGAGGGCGTGCCCGCGCCCCGGTCCACACTCGGTCGGGAACCCGAGCCGACCGCGACCGCAGAGAGGACGAGACATGACCGACGTCTCCAGCCAACCGCCCGCCGAGGGCGACGACCGCCGCATCCTGACGAACCGCCAGGGCCACCCCGTCTCCGACAACCAGAACCAGCGCACCGTCGGGGCCCGTGGCCCGGCGACGCTCGAGAACTACCAGTTCCTCGAGAAGATCAGCCACTTCGACCGCGAACGGATCCCGGAGCGGGTCGTGCACGCCCGCGGTGCCGTCGCGTTCGGGTACTTCGAGGCCACCGGCACGTGGGGTGACGAACCCATCGCCCAGTACACCCGCGCGAAGCTGTTCCAGGAGCCGGGCAAGCGCACCGACCTGGCGATCCGGTTCTCCACCGTGATCGGCGGCCGAGACTCCTCCGAGGCTGCCCGCGACCCGCGCGGCTTCGCCGTGAAGTTCTACACCGAGGACGGCAACTGGGACCTCGTCGGCAACAACCTCGGCGTCTTCTTCATCCGCGACGCCATCAAGTTCCCCGACGTGATCCACTCCCTCAAGCCCGACCCCGTGACCTTCCGGCAGGAGCCGGCGCGCATCTTCGACTTCATGTCGCAGACCCCCGAGTCGATGCACATGCTCGTCAACCTGTTCAGCCCGCGCGGCATCCCCGCGAACTACCGCACCCAGCAGGGCTTCGGCGTGAACACCTACAAGTGGGTGAACGCGGACGGTGACACCAAGCTCGTCAAGTACCACTGGATCCCGTCGGTGGGCGTGTCCTCGATGACCGAGGCCGACGCCGCCGCCGTGCAGGCCGGCGACCTCGGGCACGCGTCGAAGGACCTGTACGAGGCGATCGAGCGTGGTGAGTACCCCGAGTGGGAGCTCCGTGTGCAGCTCATGGACGACCACGAGCACCCGGAGCTCGACTTCGACCCGCTCGACGACACGAAGGTGTGGCCGGAGAACGAGTTCCCGCCGAAGCCCGTCGGCAAGATGGTCCTGGACCGCAACGTCACGAACCACTTCGCCGAGAACGAGCAGCTGTCCTTCGGCACGGGCGTGCTCGTCGACGGCCTGGACTTCTCCGACGACAAGATGCTCGTCGGCCGCACGTTCTCGTACTCGGACACGCAGCGCTACCGCGTCGGCCCGAACTACCTGCAGCTGCCGGTGAACGCCCCGAAGAACGGCGCCGTCGCGACCAACCAGCGCGACGGACAGATGGCGTACCACCAGGACCACGGCGGCGAGAACCCGCACGTCAACTACGAGCCGTCGATCACCGGCGGCCTGCGCGAGGCGGAGTACCCGACCCACGACGACCAGGGGCCGGAGATCGTCGGGCGTCTCACCCGCAAGCGGATCCCCCGGACGAACGACTACACCCAGGCCGGCCAGCGGTACCTGCTCCTGCAGGACTGGGAGCGCGACGACCTCGTCGCGAACTTCGTCGACCTCATCTCGCAGGCGGCCCGTCCGGTGCAGGAGCGCATGCTCTGGCACTTCTACATGGTCGAGGACGACCTGGGTCGTCGCGTGGGCGAGGGGCTCGGCATCACCCTCGACGAGGTCAAGGACCTGCCCCCGCTGCAGTTACAGACGCTCAGCGACGACGAGCTCGCCCGCCTGGCGAACCTCGGCCACAACGGCTCCCGCGACGTCGAGGGCCTGATGATGACGCACTGCGTTCCAGACGAACGCGCCGTGCGCGTCTGAGACGCGACCCCGGGACGGACGGGAGGCCCGGTGCCAGCTGGCACCGGGCCTCCCGTCCGTCTCACTGCCGTCACCTGCCGCAGCGCATCACGGACAACCCGGGACGGCGCCAGGGAGGCCACGCTCACCGTGGATCGACAGGAGCGACTCCGCGACCCCGACCGGCACGATCGCGCGGTCGTCGCTCCCGTCCCGTTGATCCGCACCGATGCGACTCAAGGAGGCCGCGATGGAACACACGAATCCCCGGCGGTGTGGCGCGAACGCGTCCGCTGCCCACCGACTCCTCGCCAGGACACCACGATGAGGGCCCGGAACCTCGCCGCCGCTGCGATGGTCACGGCTGCCGTCGGCATCGTCGTCTCGCGCCGCCGACGCGGCGCACCCGGGCCCGTACGGAAGGTGCTGGCCGAACCGCGTTCCGGCTGGCACGCGGTCACGGTGAACCGCGGGCAGGACGCGGTGCTGCCAGGCGGGCGGATCCCCGCGCCGCTCACGGTGTTCGGGCAGGACGTCGAGGTGGAGGCCCGTCCCGCGCCCGGCGATCGTGGCACCGAGCTCCGTGCCCGGTTCCGAGGCGGCGGCCCGGATTCACGGGGTCGGCTGCGGGCCGCTCTTCGTGAGGCAAAGCAACTCATCGAGGTCGGCGAGGTGCTCCGGGTGGATCCGGTCCCCCACGGCCGACGGAAGGCCACACCCACCGGCGCGTTGGTGGACGTGGCGACGAAACGGAGCAACGAGGAGGGTGTGCTGTGAAGGCGCTCTGTTGGACCGGGGTCAACGAGACCGCGGTGGAGACGGTGGAGGACCCGAAGATCCTCAATGATCACGACGTGATCCTGAAGGTGCATCTGAGCACCACCTGCGGCTCGGACCTGCACCTGCTCGGCGGGTACATCCCGACCATGCGATCCGGTGACGTCCTGGGACACGAGTTCATGGGAGAAGTCGTCGAGACGGGATCCGCCGTCACGAAGCACAAGGTGGGCGACCGGGTCGTCGTCTGCTCGTTCATCGCCTGCGGGCAGTGCTGGTACTGCACCCACGGACAGTTCTCACTCTGCGACAACGGCAACCCGAACCCGGGCTTGACCGAGGCGATGTGGGGGTCGTCGATCGGCGGCTGCTTCGCCTACAGCCACGCGCTCGGCGGGTTCGCAGGCAGCCACGCCGAGTACGTCCGCGTGCCCTACGCCGATCAGGGGGCGTTCACGGTCCCCGACGGCGTGTCCGACACGGCCGCCCTGTTCGCCTCCGATGCCGCACCCACCGGGTGGACCGGAGCCGACCTGGCCGGGATCACACCGGGTGACACCGTCGCAGTGTGGGGCGCCGGTGGTGTGGGCCAGATGGCCGCTCGTGCAGCGATGCTCCTCGGCGCCGAGCAGGTGATCGTGATCGACCGTCTGCCCGAACGGCTGCGACAGGTGCGCGAGCACATCGGTGCTGAGACGCTCGACTACACGAGCGACGCCGTGCTCCCGGAACTCAAGGAACGCACCGGCGGTCGGGGTCCCGACGTGTGCATCGAGGCCGTCGGCATGGAAGCGCACGGCACCGGACCGCTGTACCTGTACGACCAGGCCAAGCAGCAGCTGCGGTTGCAGACCGACCGGCCGACCGCCCTGCGCGAGGCGATCTACGCCTGCCGGAAGGGCGGCAGCCTGTTCTCGCTCGGGGTCTTCGGTGGGCTCGTCGACAAGTTCCCGTTCGGCGCGATCATGAACAAGGGCATGACGGTCCGCGGCGCCCAGCAGCACGGGCACCGCTACATCCCGATGATCCTCGACCGCATCGCCGCGGGAGAGATCAGCACCGAGCACCTCGCCACGCACGTGATGCCACTGTCGCAAGGGCCGCGCGGGTACGAGATGTTCAAGAACAAGGACGACGGCTGCGTCCGCGCCGTCTTCACCCCTGGCGTGTGACGACCGACCACGCAGCGGACAGGGGGAAGGAACGATCGTGAAGGCACGACGATGAACGATCGGATACTCTCCACGCGCCGGGCGCTCCTCATCGTGGGGATCGGGGTCCTGGTCGGGGTCGCGTTGACCTTCACCGGGGCTCCGTCCCTCGGGCCGCTCGCGGCCTGGTGCACGGCCGGCCTGATCGCGCTGGTCCAGGTCTGGCACAAGTGCTGGCGCCAGGACGCCGACGGCACCGAGCGTCTCGCACGCGAGGAGTCCGAGACACGGGTCAGTGACAACGCGCTCATCGTGGCCTGTTTCGCGAGTCTCGCCGCCGTCGTCCTGGCGCTGAGCGAAGCCAGCCAGGCGCGAGATCCGGCCTCGGTCGCGGCGGTCATGCTGGGTGTGCTCGGCACGATGGTGGCATGGGCGTTGGTCAACACGGTCTACGCCTTGAAGTACGCCCGGATGTTCTTCCTCGACCACCGGGGCGGCGGGTTCGACGTCAAGCAGGACGGGCGGCCGACCTACAGCGACTTCGCCTACTTCGCCTTCACGATCGGCATGTCGTACGCGGCACCAGAGATCGAGCCGGATGACAGTGAGACCCGGCGGAAGGCGTTGCCGCACGCGCTGCTGTCGTACTTCTTGGGGACGGTGCTGATCGCGGTCGCCATCAACCTGGTGACGAATCTCGGTCAGGGGTGAGCAGAGGGATCCTCGTCGACCCTAGGCTGGCCGACGTGACCGACCTCGCTCCTGACCAGTCCGCGCCGAGCGCCGCCGGATCCCCCGCGTCGGCAGCCGTGCCGGTACCGCCCCTCAGCCTGCTCGCGGTGGTGGCGATCGCCCTCGCGTTCGTGGCACCGATCGGCGGTCTCGTCGTCGGGTTCATCGCGCGGCGCGACGTGCGGCTGACCGGTGAGCGGGGCGACGGCATCGCGTTCGCAGCGATCCTGATCGGGGCGACGCTGACGATGTTCGGGGTCATCGTGCCGCTGTTCCTCGGCGGTGCGGGGTTCTTCGACCTGGACCTCCAGCTCTGAGCATCGGACGCCGGTCGCTACCCTGACCGAGTGGGGAACGATGACGACGTCTCGACGCTGATCCGGCCGGCGGCGCCCGCCGATGCGGATGCGATCGCCCACGTGCACACGGTGTCGTGGCGAGAGACGTACGGCCGGTTCGTCGACGACCCGGACACGAGCCCGTGGTTCGACGCGGGTCGCCGGGTCGACATGTGGCGGTCGACGCTCGAGAGTCCCGACGTCCGAGAAGCCGTCCAGGTCACCCTCGACAGCACCGGCGTCGTGGGCTTCGCCGCGGCGCAGACGACCCCCGAGGAGCTGACGACGCTCTACGTCCTGGCACGTGCGCACGGAACCGGAGCCGGCCAGGCACTCCTCGACACCGTGCTCGCCGATCGTCCGGCGTCGCTGTGGGTGGCCGCGGACAACCCGCGGGCGCACGCCTTCTACCGGCGGAACGGCTTCACGCCCGACGGTGCCGAGTCGGCGTTCGGACCCATCCCCCGGACCGTGCGTCTGGTGCGCTGAACGTCAGTCCCCCGCCGGCGCGGAGATGTCCCACACGGTGGTCTCCTCGTACTGCTCGGACCAGCCGCGGCGCATCCGGGCGGCGGCACGGTCGAACGCGTCGACGACGTCGGTGTCCGGCGTCAGCAGCGCCTGCAGGCGGATGCCGTCGTAGAGGGCGAGCAGCTGCTGTGCCCCGCGGATCGGGTCCATCGTCGCCGGTTCGCGGCCGGTGCGGACGTCCTCCTGGAGCGCGGTGCGGACGGTCTCGCGGAACTGCAGGTACGCGGACCGGTAGTAGTCGGCGCCGTCCGTCGACGGGTCGGTCGAGATGGCCAGCGTCGCGGCGATCAGGCGCATGAGGGACGGGTCCTCGGCGTGGGCGGAGAGCAGCGCGTGCAGGAACGCCACCGTGCCCTTCTCACCGGCGAGCGGCAGCAGCGGTGCCGACACCGCGCGGGTCCACCGCATCACCGCGGCGGCCAGCAGTGCGTGCTCGGAGGGGAAGAGCTCGAGGATCTCGGCCTGCCGCATCCCCGACCGGGACGCGACGCCCTCGAGCGAGAAGCGTGACAGTCCCCCGTCGTGGATGACCGCGATCGCACCGTTGATCGCCCGGGTGCGCGGGACTTCCTCGTCGGCGGCGTTCTGGTTCGTCAGTGGTGCCAGCGGGTGCTTCCGGAACCAGTCCAGGAGTGCGCGAGCCCGGGAGGCCCCGAACGCAGGATCAGTCGGGCGACCCGGGCTGAACAGGTCGCTGAACCCCGGCACGTCGTGCATCAGCGGGTCGAGGGACTGGAACGCCATCGACCAGTCCGGGAACGAGCGCTGGGCGATCGGCTCGTCGAGCAGCACCCGGACGTTCGTGTGTCGCGGGTCGGCCCGGACCTGGTCGAAGCGTTCCCGGACGACGTCGTCCTCGCCCTCGATGATCCCGATGCAGTTGTCGTCGCGGTGCGCGAGCATGCCGGTGACGCCGAGCCGGGTGTTCTTCTCGCGACCGACCGCCAGGATCTGGGCGAGTTCGGAATCCGTGATCGGACGGGTCTGGGTGCTGGTGTAGACGAGCGATCGCATGGTGCTGCTTCCTGGTCGGACGGTCCCCCGGTGTGTGGGAGGCGCCGCCGTGTCGAACCCGAATCGACTCGACGGCACCTCGTGGTCACCGTAACCAGCGGCGACCACCTTCACTGCGACGCAAGACGGTCCGTGGCTGTTCGGCACCCGGAGGATGCCGACCTCTGAATGGAACCATCTGGCCGAGTCCGGCGGTACCCCCACAATGGGGAACGGGCGTTCTCCGGCTGTTCCTGGGGGTTCACTTCAGTTCGCGCGGTCGCCCGACGGGGGCGTCTCGAAGATGCGCTCGCCCGTCGTCGGGTCCCACCCGATGGTGCGGGGTTCCGCTGATCGCGGGCGTCGTTCGTCCCGCGGGAAGAACGGACGGGCGCTGGGCAGGTAGCTGAGCACCGCGGCGACGACGACGCAGACGGCGTCGATGAAGCTCCAGTCCACGCCGTCGGTGGCGATGGCGAACACTGTGCTGCAGGCACTCAGCCCGGCGATGATCGCGAGCCAGAGACGCGCGTTCCCGGAGCCTCGTCCCATCCGCGTTGCCAGCCACACGAACAGTGCCGACCAGGCGAGGACGATGACGAGCCCGAGCGACGCCCCGATGATCGCGCCGCCGGCTTCGCGCATGGACACGACCATGCCGGGCGCGGCGGCCACGAGGCTGATGATGACGGACGCCCACCAGAGCGCCACGGCGATCGTGACGACCCGCGGTCGCGTGCGCTGTTCGGTGTGCTGTTCCATCAGGTGCTCCCCCGTCGTTCCGCTGGATGCGGCTCGACGATCCTACGGTCACGGGGCGGAACGACGGTCTCGTTGCCTAGGGGCGGTAGTCCTCGCGACGCGGCAAGAGCTCCGCCGCGTGGGAATCGATGTACGGCTTCGCGCCCAGCATCCCGCCCATCGTCTTGGCGACCGTCGTGAGCAACGCTCCGAGTCCCCGTGCCACGATGCTCAAGATCTTCATGGTGCCCCCTCGTCGGACCGACCTGCGGTGTCGGCCTCGTCCCGTCACACCGTACGCGGAGGGCCGGATTCCCGCCAGGGACGGCGGACTCTCGGTCCCGTCGTCGATCGACGTCGCGCATAGGCTGGACGCCCGACCGGGGAGGAGTCGCGATGCCGGTGGTCCGTGAGCGAGTGCCGTTGTGGCGCACACCCTGGTGGCACCCTCGCCGCTGGGAGGCGCGGATGTGGGGGCTGCTCGTTGCGGCTGCTGCTGGCGGCGTCCTCCGCGAAGTGGCGCATCCGTTCTACGACGACGGGGTGCGGGCGGTCGCGAACTGGCTCGCCCTCTGCATCCCAGGATGTGTGATCGCGTACGTCGTGGTCGGTCGGTGGAAGAAGGGCCTCACCACGCTGTGGAAGCCGTCGTGGCGCGAGCTCCGACGGATCCTGGTGGCAGCACCGCTCGGAGTGCTGGCCCTGCGGCTGCTCATCGAGGACGACGACGGGTGGTTGTGGCTGCTCGCCGGGGTGTCCGCCGCGCTGCTCGCGCTCGCGGTGGCTCGCTGGGTCGCTGCGCGCCGCGATCGTCGACGTCGGACGAATGCCTACGGGACGGTGTCCGCTGACCCGTACGCGTAGCGCCCGATGGGGTTCGTCTGTGCCCTACGCGTCCCGTGCGGCGGCCGTCTTCGACGGTAACCGCGATGCCACGAGCGTCCCGACGAGCGCCACCACCGCGAAGGCCGCGAACCCGAACGGCAGCCCGATCGCACTGCCGACACCACCGACGACGAGTGGTCCGACGGCGTCCCCGGTCTCACGCCCGAGCTCCGCTGAACCCATGGTGCGACCGAGCCGATCCGGCGGAGTCGTCCCGGCGAGGTGCGCGAACGCGACGGGTGTCAGCGTGGCGACACCGGCCCCGGCGAGCAGGGCCGCGATGAAGACGGCCACCGCCGAGGGTGCGACGGCGACCACCAGGAACGCAGCGGCCACCGCGGCCGTCCCGGCCACCCCCGCGACCCCGGTGCCGAGACGCCCGGCGTCGTGCAGCCGCCCGGCGACGGGCTGCACGAGCGACGACGTCACGGCGAGGACGGCGACCGCGAGCGTCGACACCAGGAGCGGGATGCCGACCTCGGTGCCGAGCGCCGGGAGCATCCCGGTCAGCGCGCCGATCGCAGCGCTGCCGACGGCCAGGACGACGACCGGGATGAGGAACTGGCGGTCCGTGGCAGCTCGGACCATCACGGCGAGCGTGGCGCGCTGCCGGGGCAGGGGCACGATCGGCTCGACGGCGACGAGCACCGCCACCGCCGTCACGATGGCCATCACGACGAGGATCCCGAAGAGCCACTGCGTGCTGCCGAACTGCACCACGAGTGCACCGATGACCGGTCCCCCGGCGTAGCCGAGACCCTTCCACGAGCCGTACCGACCGAAGTACGTCCCGCGGCGGTGCGCCGGCACGAGGCGGGCAACTGCGGCGGACGATGCGGGCGAGAACGCGGAGGCGCCGGCACCCTGCAGCAGACGGGCGAGCCCGAGCCAGAACGGCCCGGTCCCGAAGACGCCGATGAGTGAAGCTGCCGCGAAGACGACGAGTCCGCCGACGATCACCGGTCGCGGGCCGATGCGGTCGGACAGTGCGCCGAAGACCGGCTTGAGGACGAGTTCGGCGACGTCGTAGAGCGCCAGGAAGAGCCCCAGCCACGCGAGCGTCAGACCCAGTTCGAGGTGCTCGCCGCCGACCGCCGCGGCGATGCCGTTCGCCCCGAAGGCGGTCACGAACCCCGCGGCGTACAGCGGAGCGAGCCGAGGGGGCGTGGTCGTCGACAGGGCGGTCACGTGCCCACCCTGGCTGACCACGGGCCGCACCGCCAACGTCGGGCGTGTCCGACCCTCCGATGGCCCCGTGTGCTGGCTCGTGGCAGCGGCTAGCGTCCGAGGTCATGGACGCTGCTGCCTGCGACCCGGGCGAGCCGAGGGTGGCGGTGCAGCTCACCCCC
This sequence comes from Curtobacterium sp. MCLR17_040, assembly GCF_003234735.1. Classification (NCBI taxonomy): domain Bacteria; kingdom Bacillati; phylum Actinomycetota; class Actinomycetes; order Micrococcales; family Microbacteriaceae; genus Curtobacterium; species Curtobacterium sp. MCLR17_040. The sequence goes on from NZ_QKTE01000005.1 coordinate 112,073, forward strand.
GCACGGTCGCGGGTGACCGGCCTGCACGGCGCACCGGAACCGTGCCGCATACGCTTGCAACCGTGCTCTCCACCACGAGGAACCTGACGGTCCGCGACCTGCTGCAGTTCCACGAACCGGCGGTCGCCGACTGGGTGGAGACCTGCACCGACGAGGAGTTCGTCCGCGTCTGCGACGTCGCCGACTTCCTCAGCTTGTTCGGTCCGACGTCGGGGTCGGGCGCTTCGATGATGCTGTCGAAGTGCATCGCCCTCGCCGCTGTCTACGTGCACGACGGCGCTCCCCGGGATCTCGTTCGATCGAGGCGTGACCTGAAGGCCGTCATCCCTCCGGTCGACGAGGACAGCCCCGGCACGGTCTGGGCGATCCAGCAGCTGCGCCCGCAGTTCTTCGCCGTCGGCGACGACGCCATCGCCTACTGGGCCGAGGACCCCGACCGGGTCCGAGCCCGGCGGGACTCCTCCGCCGCAGGGTACGCGCGGCGGGGTGACGTGAGCGGTGACCAGCTCACGGGTGGTGGCTGAGCCGAAAGCAGACGAACCGCCTGTGTGCAGGAGGACCCGAACACGGAACGAGCGCTGCCGACCAGCAGACCGGAACGAAGAAAGCCCCCGGCCGGACCTGGTGGTCCTGCCGGGGGCTTCGTGGTGGTGGGCGATACTGGGATCGAACCAGTGACCTCTTCCGTGTCAGGGAAGCGCGCTACCGCTGCGCCAATCGCCCAAGTCCCTGCGTGGACCGGAGTCCATCAAGGTCTTGGAGGGTGGATCTGGAGGTGGGGACGGGATTCGAACCCGCGTGGACGGCTTTGCAGGCCGCTGCCTAGCCTCTCGGCCACCCCACCATCGAGGTTCACGTCTCCGTGAGTACCCGAACGGTGGGATACCCTCTGGTGAGTCGCGGGCCTTCGAGAAGACCCACACTCGAGCGGATGACGAGATTCGAACTCGCGACCCTCACCTTGGCAAGGTGATGCGCTACCACTGCGCCACATCCGCACTTGTCGTTCCGCTGTCGCGGCGACGACGTAAACTCTATACGCACCGGGGCACTTCCACCAAAATCCTCCCCGTTCACCGGGCGTGTCCCCCGAGTTCATGCGGATCGGGGCGGTTCGACACCCCCTGCGGGCAGCGCGCCACACCCGGGCCGCGCGACGTGTTCGATGCACCGCCGGACTTCCGCTAGTATCGATCCGCACGAACAGTGCAGGGGGCGATTGGCGCAGTTGGTAGCGCGCTTCGTTCACACCGAAGAGGTCATCAGTTCGAGTCTGGTATCGCCCACACAGCAACACACACCACCGACAAGAGCCCGACGCAGCAGCGTCGGGCTCTTGTCATCTCATCAGGCCGCAGCACGCGGGCCAGACCACCAGCACGATCGGACGAAGGGGCGCATGACCGACGTCGACCTCGAGTTCGCCCGGGTCCGAGCGGTCCTCGACCGTCCGACCCTGCGGCTCATGTCCCGGCCGACCAGCGCCACGGTCCTCGCCGTGTTCCGCACGGTCTTCGACCGCGACGTGCAGTACGTCCCCGCCGACCGCATGCACCTGCAGGTCGAGGAGCACGTCGCGCGCCTGCAGGCGGCGGGTGCCCGCGTGCCCGCCAGCGACCAGGCGGTGCAGGCAGCCAGCGCGCAGACCGACAGCAAGCCGACCGAGGGCGAGCAGGAGGCCCGCCCGAACGGCCGCGCGCTGTGCCGCGAGTGGGTCGGCGCCCAGTGGCTCGTCCGATCCAACTCCCCTGACGGCGACGAGCAGTACTCCCTGACGAGCCACGCGCTCGAGGCGCTGAGCCTCGTCGACGCGCTGTCGGCCGACCGCGCCCTGATCAGTGAGAGCCGCCTGGCGATGATCGTCGACGCCGTGCACCGGTGGGCCGCCCGGGCCGAACCCGACCCCGACGTGCAGATCCGCCGGATCGACGCCCAGATCGCCGAGCTGCAGGCGGAGCGGGAGCGCCTGGAGCACGGCGACGACGTCGTGGCCGTCGACGACGACCGGATGCGCGACGGGTACACGAACATCTCCGACCTGATCCGGCAGCTGCCGAGTGACTTCAAGCGCGTGGAAGAAGCGGTCGCGACGATGCACCGCTCGATCGTCGAGGACTTCCGGCAAGAGGTTCGCCCCATCGGCGAGATCCTCGACGACTACCTGGCGCGCACGGACAACCTGATGGAAGCGACGCCCGAGGGCCGTGCCTTCGAGGGCGCCTTCGAGCTCCTCCGCGACGACGCCCTGCTCCTGCGGCTCCGCGACGACATCGCGACGATCCTGGCGCACCCGTTCGCGCAGGGCCTCGGAGCCGGCGAGCGTCGGGCCTTCCGCAACACCGTGACGATCCTGCGCCAGGGCATCGAGGACGTCCTCGCCCAGCGCCGTCAGCTCACCGCCACGCTCCGCGACCAGATCGTCGCCCACGACGTGGTGCGCGACCGCGAGCTCGACGCGGTGCTCCGCTCGATCAACCGCGGCCTCGCCACCCTGATGGACCAGGGCGGCGCACGCGACCGGATCCCGCTGCCGCTCCTACCGGCGGCCGCCGAGGTCGGCACGCTGCGCGAGCGCTTCTACGACCCGGACGCCGAGTCCGTGCCGCCGCCCATCGAGGAACCCGACGACGACGTCTTCGAGGACCTCGACGTCGAGATGCTCCGCATGCACGGCGGGCCGCTCCTGACCGAGCTGCGCGCGGCACTCCGCTTCGCCGAGGCCGACTCCAGCGTCGACGCGTTCCACGGGCTGCCGCCCGAGCAGCGCCGACCGGTCGAGCTCTTCGGCCTCGCGCACCTGCTGACGGGGCGCGACGACTTCGAGTCCGCCGCGCACGTCGCCGAGCACCGCACGGTCCGCCCCGACGGCACCGCGATCACCTTCCACATGCCCACCGCTGCGCTCGACGACGAGCGCACTCCGGTCGGCGACGCACACGACGAGAACGCACAGGAGGCACGGTGAGCGACACGACGCCGGCACCGGTCGACGACACGGTCCCCTACGACGACCCCGCATCCGTGATGCAGGACGACGAGCGTGACGAGTCCAGCTTCGCCCTCTTCGAGGGCGACGAGGGCCGGCTCGACGAGCACCAGCGACGCGCCCTGGTGGCACTGCTGCGGCACTCGTACGTCAGCTCCCGCACGCACCCCGACGAGTGGCGCGCGGTGCTCGACGCCGAGTACCAGCTGCGGTCCCGCCTGAACGACCTGTTCCTCGAGCTGCACGTCGACCGTGACCGCGAGGTCGCCTGGAAGCGCCAGGCCCGGTCGGAGAGCCAGCGCCGCACGTTCCCGACCCTGCTCCGCGACCTGCCGTACACCCGCGAGGAGACGATCGTCCTCGTCTACCTGCGGATGCGCCTGCGCGCCGACGCCCGACCGGGCCCGGACCAGGTCGTCGTGGACCGCTCCGAGATCCTCGGGCACGTGGCGGGCTTCCGTCCGGCGACCGCGACCGACCGCACCCGCGACGAGGGCCGGGTGGCGAAGGCGATCGAGCGCCTCGTGACCGCACGCATCCTGATCCGCACCTCCGACCCGGACCGCTTCCGCGTGGCGAGCGTCGTCGAGGTGCTGCTCCCCCTGGAGCGCCTGCTCGAACTGGACACCTGGCTGCGGACCACCACCGCGCAGGCTGACGCGACCACCCCGGGCGGCGAGCCGACGGACGGGGACGACCCGGGCCTCCCGACTGACGGCGAAGCCGAGACCGACACCGACGACGAAGGCGAGACGGAAGCGTGACCGACACGTTCGAGATCCCGGCGCTCTTCGACACGGTCGCCCAGTGGCGCGCCGAGTCGATGCAGGTCGTCAACTGGGGTGGGTTCCACGGCCACCGGCAGGTCGAGCTCTCCGGCACGGCGACGCTCATCTCCGGCGCCTCGGGCACCGGCAAGTCCACGCTGATGGACGCCTACCTGGCCGTGATGATGCCGTCCGACGTGCCGTTCAACGGCGCCTCGAACGACGCCACCACCGGCCGCGCCCGCAGCGCCGACCAGCGCAACCTGCTCACGTACCTGCGCGGCAAGGTCGACACCCGGCGCGACCCGGAGACCGGCAGCCTGCGCGACGTGAACCTGCGCGGCGACGACCAGACCACCTGGGGCGCGGCGGCGGTCACGTTCCGGAACGACGACGAGCGGCGCTTCACGGTGCTGCGGGCGTACATCGTGCCGAAGCGTGCCCGCGGGGTCGGTGACATCCAGATGACCATGGCGACGGTGGACGACACCTTCGACCTGCGCCGGCTCGAGGAGTTCGTGCCGTCGCGGTTCCACCACCTCGAGCTGACCGGCCGCGTGCCGGGGCTCGTCATCCGCGACACCTACCAGGAGCTCGCGTACACGCTGCAGACCCGGCTGGGCATCGGTGACTCCGGCGGCGGCAACCGGGCGATGCGCCTGCTCGCCCGGATCCAGGCCGGCCAGCACCTGCCGACCGTCGACGCGTTGTACAAGTCGCTCGTGCTCGAGACGCCGGGCACGTACGAGGCGGCGGACCGGGCCCTCGCGCACTTCTCCGCCCTCGACGAGGCGTACGAGGCGATGGACACCGAGGAGCGCAAGGTCCGCATCCTCTCCCCCATCACCGACCTGCACGACGAGATCTCGCGCGCGACCGAAGCCGCAGCGGCTCTGGACGGCATCGCGACCGGCGCCGAGGTGTCGCCGTTCGCGCACTGGACGGCCTCGCGGAAGCGCGACCTGCTCGACGCCGAGGTCGCGCGCAACGCCCGGGAGCGCACGGCATCGCGCGCCGAGGTCGCCGCGGCGGAGGCCCGGCACGCCGCCGTCGAGATCGAGCTGCGCGACGCCGAGGCCCGGCTCCGCGACCAGGGCGGCAACGCGCTCGCCCAGCTCGAGGACCGCATCGAACGGCTCACCCGTGAGCGCGACGCCGTGGTGCGCACCCGCGCAACGTTCGACGAGCGCACGGCGGTGCTCGGCACGTCGGTCGCGACCGAGGCCGACTTCACCGCCGCGCAGCGTGCCTCGCACGAGTTCCTCGGTTCGTACGCCGACGCGCGCACCGCCCTCGACGAACGCCGCGACGCCCTGACCCGCGAGGAGTACCCGCTCCTCGACCGCGAGCGGTCCCTGCGGCAGGAGCGCCAGTCGCTCGAGCACCGGCAGGGCGCCATGCCGCTGCCGATGCACGAGGCCCGGCTCGCGATGGCCCGCGCCGCCGGCATCGACCCGGCCGAACTGCCCTTCGTGGCGGAACTGCTCGACGTGCTGCCCGGCGAGGAGCGCTGGCGCACGGCCATCGAGTCCGTCCTGGCCCCCGTCGCCCGCACGCTGCTCGTCGACCAGGACCGCCTCGGCGACTTCAGCGAGGCGATCGACGCACTGCGCCTGCCCGTCCGCGTGCAGTTCGAGGGTGTGCCGACCGGCCCGCACCTGGACCTCGACGGCGACCCGGCGATGGTCTCCGGCAAGCTCGCCATCAAGCCGTCGCCGTTCAGCACCTGGGTGCGCGAGCGGATCGAGTCCGACCGCACCGACGCCCGCTGTGTCGCCTCGGCGTCGGACCTCGGCGGAGGTGGCCGCCGGGTCACCGAGTCCGGGCAGCTGCGTGACGGCCGTCGTGGCGCGCACGGTGACCGCCGCCAGTCGAACGTCATCGGCTTCACGAACGAGGCCCGCGTCGCCGCGGTCGAGCAGGAGCTCGCCTCGATCGCGCAGGACCTCGCCACGCTCGAGGCCCGCCGCACCGACGTCGCGCAGGACCTCACCGCGCTCGACGTGCTCCGCGCCGCGCACCAGCACGTGGTCGACGTCACGTGGGCCGCGATCGACGTCGACGGGCTCGGGACGTCCCTCGCCCGGCTCGACGAGGAACGGCAGGCGCTGCTCGCCGCCGACGACGGCCTGCGGACGCTGCGGGCCTCGGTCGCCCGGCTCCGGAAGTCCCTCGACGAGGCGGCCGACCGTCGCTCCGCCGCACGGCTGTCCGTCCAGCGGCTCGAGGAGCGCCACGCGGTGCTCGTCGACGGCCAGGACGCCGCCGCCGAGATCCTCGAGCGCTTCGAGTCCTCGCCCGGTTCGCTGCCGGACGACCAGCAGTCCCGCCTGCTCGAGGAGACCTTCGAGGAGATCGGCGCCCCGGACGGCGTCGACGGGTTCGACGACGCCACTCGACGGCTGAAGCGTCGGCTCGAGGAGCGGCTCACGCAGGCGCTCGACGGTGCCGCGGCGGCCTCGACCTCGTTGACGCTGACGTTCCAGCGGTACCAGGACGCCTGGCCCGACCCGAACCTCGGCACCGGCGTCGCGTCGTACCCGGACTACCACGCGATCCTCGACCAGATCGTGGCGACCGGCCTGCACGCGCGTCGGAGCGAGTGGCGTCGACGCCTGTCGCAGTGGAGCGGCGAGGACCTCGTCCCGCTCGCCGGCGCCTTCGACCGCGCCGTCGTCGAGATCGAGGAGCGCCTCGAACCGGTCAACGAGATCCTGCGGGAGCTGCCGTTCGGTGCGAACCGGGACCGCCTGAAGATCCAGATCCGCCGGGTCACCCGCGAGGACGTCACCGCGTTCCGCCGCGAGCTCCGCGCCCTGTCCGCCTCGGTCGACACCGAGCTGACCGACGACGTGCTCGAGACCCGGTTCAGACGGCTCCGGCGCTTCATGGCGGTCATCCGGCCCGACCCGGACGCCGCCCGGGGCCGCACCACCCAGCGCGACGCGGTGCTCGACGTCCGACGGCACATGGAGATCACGGCCGTCCGGTACGACACCGACGGCAACGACCTCGGCGTGTACTCGTCGCTCGGCGACAAGTCCGGTGGTGAGACGCAGGAGCTCGTGGCGTTCATCGTCGGCGCCGCGCTGCGCTACCAGCTCGGTGACGAGACCCGCCCACGGCCCCGGTTCGCGCCGGTGTTCCTCGACGAGGCGTTCATCAAGGCGGACTCGGAGTTCGCCGGCCGTGCGGTCACCGCGTGGCTCCGGCTCGGGTTCCAGCTCGTCGTGAGTGCGCCGCTCGACAAGGTCACGGCGCTCGAACCGTCGATGGAGCGGCTCCTGTCGATGCGCAAGCACCCCGAGACGGGCCACTCGTCCATCACCGAGATCGCCCGGGTGGAGCCGGCCGCCGTCTGACGCGGGCCGGGGTGGCGGGCGCGGTCGCGGGGCGGTCGGCTGGTCAGGACACCCCGCTCAGGTTCGCCGAGGGGTCACGAACTGTCGGATGGCGGCGCCGCAGCCGACGGTTCGTGACCACTCGACGCGCGGCAGGCGGGGTGTCCTGACCACCCGGCCCGCGCTCTGGACGCGACCGACAGCGGCCTGGAGGCGCGGTGCGGGGCCGCCACGGGCCTCCCGGCCGCCCTTCCGCCGGTCGCAACACCCCGCTCACCTCCGCCGAGCGGTCACGACGCGTCGCCTGGCGGCGCCGCAGCCGACAGTTCGTGACCACTCGACGCGCCGCGGGCGGGGCGTCCTGAGCACCCGGCGGCCGGGCCGTCAGCGTGTCGCCAGGTGCCGCACAGACGTTCCATGACCACTCGCCGCTACGGTGATGGCGTGTTCGGACGCCGCCGCTCCCCCAGTCCCCGCCCCGACGACGCTCCCGGTCTCGGCATCGGTGCCCTCGTGCAGGTCATCGACACCGATCGCGGTGGCGAGCAGTGGGCCGACGAGCCGATCGGGGTGATCGTGGCACCCGGCGGGAGTCAGATCGGCGGGACACAGCGCACGTGGACCGTCGCCTTCGATGAGCCCGCGTACACGAAGGACGGCCGCGGCCCCTTCGAGCGCGCGACCGTCCTGAGTCGTCAGCTGGTGCCGGTCACGACCGACAGCGGCGAGTAGTCCGGGTCAGGGACTCAGTACTCCTCGGAGCCGCTCTTCATCATGGCCGCGACGGCCATGCAGCACCCGACGCCACCGAGGACGCCGACGCCGATGATGATCCCTGCGATGAGTTCGAGCATGGGTGGTGACTCCTTGGTTGCGTCGGCGTGTGGCTCCGCTCAGGTTACCGGATGCCGCGCATGAGCCGCAGCACCGGCTTGGCCAGGAGCAGCAGGACCACGCCCACCACGACGGCGACCAGACCGAGGATCGTGAAGTACGGGGCCTCGTTCGCCGGGTCGTAGTAGCGGGACAGCACCCCGGTGACGGCGGTGCCCAGCGACACCGACAGGAAGAACAGCGCGACCATCTGGGTCTGGAACTTCGGCGGTGCGAGCTTCGTGGCGACGGACTGGCCGACCGGCGAGAGCAGCAGCTCGGCGAGCGTGAAGACCAGCAGGATGCCGACGAGCGCCAGCAGCGGCGTGCCGTTCTCGCCCGAGCCGGTGAACGGCAGGAAGAGCAGGAACGCGAGCCCCATGATCCCGGTGCCGAGGGCGAACTTCGTCGGGGTGGACGGCTGGCGGTCACCGAGCTTGGTCCACAGCGCCGCGAAGACGCCGGACAGCACGATGATGAAGACCGGGTTGATCGACTGCACCCACGACACCGGCATCTCCCAGCCGAACAGCGAGCGGTCGAGACGCTCGTCGGAGTAGACCGTCACGACGGTGAACTGCTGCTGGTACAGCGACCAGAACACGGCACTGCCGATGAACAGCGGGATGAACGCGAAGACCCGCGACCGCTCGTCACGGGTGATGCCGCTCGACAGGATGACCACGAAGTAGCCGATGGTGGCCAGCACGACGACCGCCACCACGACGGTGGGCAGGTTGCCGACGTTGAGCAGGCCGGTCAGCACGGCGACGACGATGACGACGAGCGCGACGACGACGCCGGCTCCGATGAGCGGCAGACGCCGGCGGTCGACGGGGTTCGCCACGTGGCGGACGACCTCGGGCAGCTTCTTCCGCCTGATCGCGTACTGCACCAGGCCCGCCGCCATGCCGACGGCGGCGAGGCCGAAGCCCCAGTGGAAGCCGAGCGAGCTCTGCAGCAGCCCGGTGAGCAGCGGTCCGAAGAACGCCCCGAGGTTCACGCCGAGGTAGTAGAGCGAGAAGCCGGCGTCGCGGCGCGGGTCCTCGCGGCTGTACAAGCCTCCGACGATGGTGGTGGCGGTGGCCTTGAGCCCGCCGGAGCCGAGCGCGATGAGCACGAGGCCGACCCCGACCCCGGCCACGCCGGGGATGAGCGCGAGGGCGATGTGCCCGAGCATCACGACGATCGCGCTGCCGAACAGGGTCCGGTCCGCACCGATCAGCCGGTCGGCGATCCACGCCCCGATGATCGTGAACAGGTAGACCGCGCCGCCGTAGGCACCCATGATGCCGGTGGCGATGCCCTTGTCGATCCCCAGGCCGCCCTGCGTGACCGTGTAGTACATGTAGATGAGGACGATGCCCTGCATCCCGTAGAACGAGAACCGCTCCCAGAGCTCCACGGCGAACGGTGTCGAGAGCTCGAACGGTTGCCCGAAGAAGGTGCGTCCGGGACGGCCTTCGCGGTCCGCGGGGGTGGTACGTGACATGGCGGCCAGTCTGCCCCTGGCGGGGTGGGCACGCCCAATCGTCGAACCCCGCTCATGTCTTTGGAGGGTTCCCACGACCTCGTGACGGCACCGACGACACGGGGTTGTGCGGCCCGCACGGCGTTCCCGCCACTGTCGGCAGGGGTGTCTAGCGTGGACGGTGCAACACGGACACCGCAGTTCAGGAGGACTCCGCCCATGGTCGACACCGCACCCGCCCAGCGCACCACCCCCGCCAGCGGCAGCGACACCGCGCCGGACGTCGACGCGCAGAACGCCTCGCAGCACGCCGCGCCGAACGCCGACGCCGCCGGCGACCCGGCAGCGGGCACCCCGACCGCCGGCACGGACACCGACGTCCGCATCGACGTCGAGCTGGTGCAGGAGCTCCTGCTCGGACGCTGGGCCGAGGACCGCCGGATCTCCCGGCGGCTCGCGCTCGACCCCGCGATGCAGAAGATCGAGGGCCAGCCGATCCCCGAGCACCGGGCACGCGTGCTCGAGCAGCTCCGGACCCTGGTCGACGCCGGGGCGATCCAGCGTCCCTACCCCGCAGAGTTCGGCGGCCAGGACAACCACGGCGGCAACCTGGCGGCGTTCGAGGAACTCGTCGTCGCCGATCCGTCGATGCAGATCAAGGCCGGGGTGCAGTGGGGACTGTTCGGGTCCGCCGTGCACCACCTGGGCACCGAGGCGAACCACCGCGAGTTCCTGCCGGGCATCGTCTCGTTCGAGATCCCCGGCTGCTTCGCGATGACCGAGACCGGCCACGGCTCGGACGTCCAGAGCATCGCCACGACGGCCACGTACGACCCCGCGACCGAGGAGTTCGAGATCCACACGCCGTTCCGCGGTGCGTGGAAGGACTACATCGGCAACGCGGCCCTGCACGGGCACGCCGCCGTCGTGTTCGCGAAGCTCGTGACCGCCGGTGTCGACCACGGCGTGCACGCGTTCTACGTCCCGCTCCGCGACGCCGACGGGGCGTTCCTGCCCGGCGTCAGTGGTGAGGACGACGGCCCCAAGGGCGGACTGAACGGCATCGACAACGGCCGGCTCGCGTTCGACCACGTCCGGGTCCCCCGCACCAACCTGCTGAACCGCTACGGCGACGTCGCCGCGGACGGCACCTACTCGTCACCGATCGCCTCGCCCGGCCGCCGGTTCTTCACGATGCTCGGCACCCTGGTGCAGGGCCGGGTGTCGCTCGACGGCGCCGCGGTCGTCGCCCAGAAGATCGCGCTGCAGATCGCCCTGACCTACGCCATGCAGCGCCGCCAGTTCCCCACCGGTGACGGCACCGAGGGCGTGCTGCTCGACTACGGCCGGCACCAGCGCCGGCTCATCCCGCGCCTGGCGACGGTGTTCGCGCAGTCGTTCGCGCACGAGAAGCTCCTGCGCACCTTCGACGACGTCTTCAGCGGGCGAGAGGACACCCCGGAGCGCCGGGAGGACCTGGAGACCCAGGCCGCGGCGTTCAAGTCGATGTCGACGTGGTCGGCGCTCGACACCCTGCAGGAGGCCCGCGAGGCCTGCGGCGGTGCCGGGTTCCTCGCCGAGAACCGTCTGACCGGGCTCCGCGCCGACCTCGACGTCTACGTGACGTTCGAGGGCGACAACACCGTGCTGCTGCAGCTCGTCGGCAAGCGCCTGCTCACCGAGTTCCGCGCGAAGGCCCCGAAGGACCCGGCGTCCACCGCGAAGTTCGTGGCGGCCGTCGCGGCGTCGAAGCTGGCCGACGCGTCCGGCATCCGCCGCCTCGGCCAGACCGTGGCCGACCGCGGGTCCCTGGCCGCCAGCGTCGCCGACCTGCAGGACCCCCGCACGCAGCGCGAGCTGCTCGCCGGTCGGGTCGACACCATGGTCGCCGAGATCGGCATGCGCCTGGCGTCGGCCGGCAAGGACCGCGCCCGCGCCGCCCGACTGCTGAACCGCTCGCAGCACGAGCTCATCGAGGCGTCGAAGGCACACGCCGAGCTCATGCAGTGGGACGCCTTCACCGAGGCGCTCGACGAGGTCACCGAGGGCGACACCCGCCGCGTGCTCGTCTGGCTGCGCGACCTGTTCGCGCTCGGCCTGCTCGAGCAGCACCTGGACTGGTACCTGCTGCACGGCCGACTGTCGGCGCAGCGGGCCCGTGCGGTGTCCACGTACATCGACCGGCTCGTCGCCCGGGTCCGACCGATCGTGCCGCAGCTGATCGAGACCTTCGGGTACGAGCCCGGTCACGTCCGGGCGCCGATCGCGCTCGGTGCCGAGCAGGCCCGACAGGACGAGGCCCGCGCCTGGTTCGCCGCCGAGGCCGCCGCCGGCCGGCTGCCCGAACAGGAGAAGAAGCCCCGTCCGTGATCGACGAGCAGCCGCGCCCGTGACGGTCGCGCAGCCGCAGCCGCAGCCGTGACGGGCGTGGCTGCGTCGGGCGGCTAGGAGTCGGTCGGTCCCGACGGAGTCGAGCTGTCGGCGGCAGCCCCGCCACGTGCCCCGAGCGCCGCGCGCAGCTGCGCCTCGGCGTCGTCACCGGCAGCGGCGGCCTCGGCGTTCGCCTCGGCGACCGCACGCACGACCTCTTCGCGCTGGATCTTCACACCGCGCGGGGCGTCGATGCCGATCCGGACGCCGTCGCCCCGGGAGTCGAGCACCGTGATGACGATGTCGTCGCCGACGAGGATCCGCTCGCCGACCTTCCGCGTGAGTACCAGCACCCGTTCAGCCTAGCGACACGACGGGGAGCCCCAGCAGGTCCACCGATCCGGGCGTGGCGGTCTCCGCCGCACCGATCGCCACGACACCGACCACGGGCAGCCGCGAGGCCACCGCGGACACCATCGCGGCCGAGTCCTCGGGCTTCCGCCCGACGTCGACCACGACCCACACCTGGTCGGCCTGCAGCGCGTCGCCGGTCGCCCGGTCGTCCCACGCGGCGACGGCGAGCACCGCGTGACCGTCCCGGACACCGTCGGCCCGCGCCAGGATCGCGGCACGGCGGTCGGCGGCGTCCGTCGGGCGGAGCGCGTGCCGCACCGCGAAGAGTCCGGCGGCGGCGTCGACGTCGTTCGGCCGCCCGACCAGGAGCACCAGGTCGCCGTCCGCAGACCGCACGGCCGGTGCAGTGGGCCGGCCCACCGGTGCAGGCGAGGGCGCGTCGAGGACGCGGGACGGGCCTCCCGACCGGGTCTCGACGACCGGCTGCGCGACGGCCACCGCCTGCGTGTCGGCCACCGTCTGCGCGTCGGCGGCGGCCTGGAGGCGCGGGTCGACCCCGGTGGGCGCGTCCGGCTCGGCCGGCGCGCGCGTCGGGCGCGGGGCGCTCGGCGTGATCCCGTCCGCCTGGAACCCGTCGAGCACCGACGCGAAGGCGTCGGCCCGCGTCGTCGCGGTGCCGTCGGTGCCGGCGATGCGGGCCTCGGCCGCCTCGGCGTCGGCGAGCAGCGCGGCGATGCCGACGCGCTGCACGGGCGAGTCGGCGATGACGACCCGGGCGGTGGGCTGGTCCCCCGGTTCCGGCACCTCGACGGTGGCCTCGACGTGCGCCTTGCGGAACAGTCCGCCGAAGCCCGGGGTGGTCACGCGTTCGGCCGCGACGATCCGCGCACCCGCACCGAACTCGGTCCGGACCGCGTCGCGGACGGACTCGAGCGTGGCGCCGCTACGCTGCAATCGGGTCGGCGGCACGGACCACTCCCACGGTCTCGATGGTGGAGCCCGCCGCGGTGGCCTCCTGGTACGACAGCACCGGGAGCCCGTTCGACTGGGCGGCGACCATGCGGTGCACGGCCGGGCGGAGCTGCGGGGCGCAGACCAGGACGGCCGAGAGCCCCTGGTCCTCCACGGAGCGCACGGCGTCGCGGACGGAGCCCAGGACCTGCTCGATGCGGTGCGCGTCGAGCACGATCTGGCTGCCCTGCTCGGACGGCCGGAGCCCCTCGAGCATCGACTGCTCGAGCATCGGGTCGATCATGATGACGCGCAGGGTGCCGGCGTCGGTGTGCCGGGCGGCGAGGGCCGGGCCGAGGGCCGCACGGGCGGACTCGACGAGCCCCTCGGGGTCGGTCGACACCTTGGCGCGGAGCGTGAGGGCCTCGCAGATCCGGCCGAGGTCGTTGATCGGCACGCGCTCGGCGAGCAGGCCCTGCAGCACCCGCTGCAGCTCGGCCATCGAGAGCATGCCGGGGACGAGCTCCTCGACCGCGGCGGGGTTGACCTGCTTGACGCCCTCGGTCAGGACCTTGACGTCCTCGCGGGTGAGCAGGCGCGCGGCGTTGTCGCCGATGACCGCCTGCAGGTGGGTGACGAGCACGGAGACCCGGTCGATCACGGTCGCGCCGGTCATCTCGGCGGCGTGCCGGAGCTCGGCGGGCACCCACTTGCCGGTCAGGCCGAACACCGGCTCGACGGTCGAGGTGCCGGGCAGGCCGTCCAGGTGGTCGCCGAGCGCCAGGACGCTGCGGGCGGGCGCGGTGCCCCGGCCCGCCTCGACGCCGGCGATCCGGATGGCGTAGGTCGACGGCGGCAGGTCGATCGAGTCGCGGGTGCGGACCGGCGGGACGACGATGCCCATGTCGATCGCGATCTTGCGGCGGAGGGCGCGCACCCGGCCGAGCAGGTCGTCGGAGGCGCCGGACACCATGTCGACCAGGTCGGGGGCGAGCAGGATCTCGAGGGCGTGCACGCGCATCTGCTCGAGCAGGTCCTCCGGGGTGTCGCCGGTCGGTGCGGCGGCCGCGAGTGCCTGCTGCTGGGCGGCGTCGGCCTCGGCCCGGGCGGCGTTCCGGCCGATGCGCCAGCCCGTGAAGAGCAGGGTCGCGCCGACGAGCAGGAAGGGCAGGATCGGCATGCCGGGGATGAAGCCCATCGCGATCGCGGCGACACCGGCGATCATCAGGGCGTTCCGCGACTGCGACAGCTGGGTCGCGGCAGAGGACCCCATCTCGGACTCCGCACCGGACCGGGTGACGATCATGCCCGTGGACACCGCCATGAGCAGCGCCGGGATCTGCGTGACCAGGCCGTCACCGATCGTCAGGATGCCGTACTTCGACAGTGCGTCGGTGGCGGACAGTCCGTTCTGCAGCATGCCGATCGCGATGCCGCCGATCAGGTTGATGATGATGATCAGGATGCCGGCGATCGCATCGCCCTTGACGAACTTCGACGCACCGTCCATCGCGCCGTAGAAGTCGGCCTCGGCGGACACCGCGGCGCGGCGCTCCTTGGCTTCCTGGTCGGTGATCAGCCCGGCGTTCAGGTCGGCGTCGATCGCCATCTGCTTGCCCGGCATCGCGTCGAGGGTGAAGCGTGCCCCGACCTCGGCGACGCGCTCGGCACCCTTCGTCACCACGACGAACTGGATGACGATGAGGATGAGGAAGATGACCGCGCCGATGATGATCGACCCGGAGACGGCGACGTGGCCGAACGCCTGGATGACGTCACCGGCGAAGCCCTCGCCGAGCACCAGCCGGGTGGACGCCACGTTGAGGCCGAGCCGGAACAGCGTCGCGACGAGCAGCAGGGACGGGAACACCGAGAAGTCGAGCGGCTTCTTCACGAAGAGCGTCGTGAGCAGGATCACCAGCGCCAGCAGGATGTTGATGATGATCAGGAAGTCGAGCAGGAACGACGGCACCGGCAGGATCAGCAGCAGGATGATGCCGACGATGAACACCGGGACGACGAGCTTCGGCAGGTCCTTGCGGTTCATGCGGGGAGTCCTTCGGTCTGGTTCTCTGCGGTGCGCGGTGTGCGGAGCCTGCGGGGGCGGAGGTCACCGGTCAGGGTGGCGGGGTCGATGACGCTCGCGACCTCGTCCGGGGTGGTCGGCCGTGGCGGCGCGTGCGTGCCGGAGGCGGTGCCGCGGGCCTTGAGCGCCATCACGAAGGACAGGACGCGGGCCACCGGGGTGTACAGGTCGACGGGGATCTCGTGCCCGAGCTCGCACGCGGCGTGCAGCGCCCGGGTGAGCGGGACGTCGCGGACGATCGGCACGCGTTCTTCCTCGGCACGGGCGCGGATCACGTCGGCGACCGGACCGGCCCCCTTCGCCACCACCCGGGGCGCGGACTTCCCCGGCTCGTACTTGATCGCGACGGCGTAGTGGGTCGGGTTCGTCATCACGACGTCCGCGGTGCCGATGGCCTGGATCATCCGGTTGCGGCTCATCGCGAGCTGACGGGAGCGACGCTGCGACTTCACCAGCGGGTCGCCGTCGCTCCGCTTGTTCTCGTCCTTGACCTCGCGCTTGGTCATCATCGTGCGCTTCCGGTTGCGGCGGATCACCACGAACACGTCGAGGGCTGCGAGGACGAGCCCGGCGACGATCGCGGCGCGCAGCAGGGTGCCGGACCCGGCGGCGGCGGCCTCGAGCACGGCCGACAGCGGCAGCGAGCCGCTCGTCATCAGGACCGGCATGAGCCCTTGCACCGCGAACCACAGGACGAGCCCGACGACGGCGGTCTTCAGCAGCGCCTTCGCCCCGTTCCAGAGCGCCTGGGTGCCGAACACGCGCTTCAGCCCGGCGACGGGATCGAAGTGGTCGGGCTGCGGCGTCATCTTGCGGAAGTGCACCCCGCCCTGGGTGACGGCGGCGGCGAGCACCGCGACCGCGACGACCGCGAGCATCGGGCCGAGGGTCGCACCCATCGAACCGAGGGCGTCGGCGAGCAGGGCCTGCACGGCACCGAGCTCGGGGTCCTCGATGACCCGCTGCACGGCGAGCAGCTGGTCCTGTCCGGCGGCCGCGGCGTTGCCGATCGCGGCCGGGATCATGAGCGCCGCGACGGCGATCCCGATCCACGCGCCCAGGTCCTGCGAGCGGCCGATCTGGCCCTTCTCGTGGACCTCGCGCATCCGCTGCTGGGTTGCCTGTTCGGAACGTTCTCCGCTGTCGGACACGTCGTCACCCCCGTCCCGTGATCGCCTCGACGGCGTCGCCGGTCAGCGACGACACCACCGAGGGCAGGGCCATGAAGAGCGCGCCGGCGAACAGGACGGTCAGCCCGATCTTGATCGGGAAGCCCATCTGGAACGCGTTGAGCGCCGGTGCCACGCGGGTCAGCAGCCCGAGGCCGACGTCGGCCAGGAACAGCACGACGACGAGCGGGCCGGCGATCTGCAGGGTGGCGAGGAACATCTGCGACATCGCGGTCACGAGCATCGACGCGAGCCCGTCCACCGCGAAGGTGCCGGTGAGCGGCACGGCGTCGAACGACCGCACCAGGCCACCGACGATGAGCTGGTAGCCGCCCGAGGTGAAGAGCAGCGCGAGCGCGGTCATCTGGAACAGGCGGGTGAACTGGGCGCCGTTGACCTGGGACTGCGGGTCGAACGCCTGCGCGAGCGTGAACCCGCCGAACAGGTCGATGAGCGCACCCGCCGACTGCACGGCGGCGAACACCAGGAACACCAGGAACCCGAGGGACAGCCCGACGACGAGCTGGGTGAGCAGGGCGAGCAGGAACGGCCCCGTGTCGAGCGACTCGTAGCCGACGGCGACGCGCGGGGCGACGCCGATGGCGAGGCCCAGCCCGAGGATCACCTTGACGGTGCCGGGGAACGCCCGGTACGAGAACGGCGGCGCGATGACGAAGAACGCGACGAGCCGGACGCCGGCGAGCATGGTCGCCTCCAGACGGTCGGCGTCGATGCTGAGCTCCATCAACCGGCCCCGAGCAGCTTCGGGATCATGTCGAAGGCGACGTGCGTGAACGCGATCATCTCCGAGATCATCCAGTTGCCGCAGACCACCAGGGCGATCGCGACGGCGACGGCCTTCGGCACGAACGAGAGCGTGACCTCCTGGATCTGCGTCACCGACTGGAACAGCGAGATCGCGAAGCCGACGACGAGCGAGGTGATGAGCACCGGGGCGGCGAGCTTGCCGGACACCAGGAGCGCCTGGAGCACGAGGTCGATGACTGCCTGCTGGTTCATGCGTG
The DNA here is from genome assembly GCF_003234735.1 of Curtobacterium sp. MCLR17_040. NCBI lineage: Bacteria > Bacillati > Actinomycetota > Actinomycetes > Micrococcales > Microbacteriaceae > Curtobacterium > Curtobacterium sp. MCLR17_040. The sequence continues at coordinate 129,466 of NZ_QKTE01000005.1, forward strand.
CCCCCTAGACAACGTGGTAGCTCTCGATGAGCGACGTGATGATGAGGCCCCAGCCGTCGACCAGCACGAAGAGCAGGATCTTGAACGGCAGCGAGATCATGACCGGCGGGAGCATCATCATGCCCATCGACATCAGGGCCGCGGAGACGACGAGGTCGATCACCAGGAACGGGATGAAGATGACGAACCCGATGATGAACGCGCTGCGGAGCTCCGAGATGATGAACGCCGGGATCACCGTCGTCATCGGCACGTCCGCCATCGACTTCGGGTTGTCGAGCCCGGCGGCGCGGGTGATCAGGGCGACGTCCTCGTCGCGGGTCTGGTGGAGCATGAAGGTCCGCAGGGGCTTCGTGCCGATCTCGACGGCCTGGTTGAAGTCGAGGTGCCCGGCCAGGTAGGGCTGCAGGGCGTCGTCGTTGATGTGCCCGAGCACCGGTGCCATCACGAACAGCGACAGGAACAGCGCCAGTCCGGCGATCACCTGGTTCGGCGGGATGGACTGCAGCCCGAGCGCGTTCCGGGTCATCGCGAGCACGACGAAGATCTTCGTGAACGACGTCATCATGAGCATCAGCGCGGGTGCGACGCTCAGCAGCGTGATGCCGATGAGCGTCACCACGGCCGACGACGGGGTGCCGTCGGGGCCGTTCACGCTGACGCTGAAGTCACCGGTCGCGGGGGCGGTCGGGGTCGCCGGGGCGGTGGGTTCGACGACACCGGCGGCGTGCGCACCGGTCGTCGTGAGCATCAGGAACCCGGCCACGACCGCCAGGCCGAGCAGGACGAGGGCGACGAGTCGACCCGACCGTGCCAGCCGGTGCGGCCCTGCCGCCCTCACCCGGTCCGCCGGTTCCGCAGCGCAGCGGCGGCCTGGCGCCAGGTGTCGACCGACAGGATCGAGCCCTGCAGCTGCTGCGCGCTCGGCACGGCGCGCTGCGGGCGACGGTTGCGCGGGCGCATCGGCAGCGGCGCGACGGCGCTGGTCGCGTCGGTCGTGCGCGTCACGTCGTCCGCGTCTGCCGGGAGGCCCGTGGTGGCGTCCGACTGCTGCGCGAGTTCCCGACCGAACGCGTCGGCCGACGGGGCGGGACGCACCGGCAGCGCCACCGGTCCGGTCACGATGGTGAGTTCCGGCGCGGGCGCCTGCCCGCTGGTGAGCAGGTTGACCCCGTGCTCGGACACGCCGAGCACGAGCCGCTCCCCCTCGACGTCGACCACGACGACGCTCGCCTTGCCGCCGATGCCCTGCCGACCGACGACCTCGACGGTCGCGGCACGGCGGCCCGACGGCTTGCCCGAGAAGCGCTTGCGGCTCGCGCGGTGCAGCACCCACATGAGGGCGAGCACGACGCCGAGCGAGAGCGCGACGCGGAGGGTGACGACGAGGGTGTCCACGCGCGGGTCAGACCGTTTCGGCGACGTCGAGGATGCGGGTGATCCGGACCGCGTAGTCCTGGTCGACGACGACGACCTCGCCGTGCGCGATGAGGCGGCCGTTCAGCAGGACGTCGGCGGGGGCACCGGCACTGCGGTCGAGCTCGACGACGGCGCCGGGCTCCATGCCGAGCACGTCGCGGACCGACATCCGGGTGCGGCCGATCTCGACCGTCAGGGTCATCTCGACGTTGTTGATCCGGCCGAGGTTGCCGGCGGGCAGGTTCGCCACGACGGGCGCCGACACCGTGCCGTTCTCGCGGATCCGGATGCCGAACCACCCGGCGGGCAGGCCACCGGCGGTGAGTTCGAACACGACCGTGTCCGGGTCGGCCAGCAGCGACGCGGCCGACTCGCGGTTCGCCTCGCCGAGCACCCCGACGCCGAGGACCCCGGCCGCGGCCTCGAGCGACGGACGCAGGACGTCCGTGACGGCCACGATGCCGTGGTCGGTGCCTCCGGCGGCCGTGATCGACTCGAGGTCGGTGAGCACGAGCGCCAGGTCGGCCGACAGGCCGCCGACGAACGAGGCGACCACGGCGTCCGTCGCCGCGTCGAGCGCGACCGGTGTCGCGCCTCCAGGCAGGAGCACCGCGGTCAAGGGGGCGGCCGTCGGGAGCTGCGCCGCGAGCGACTCGGCCGCTGCGGTGTGGAGGGTGGTCGTTTCGGTCATCAGTGCTGCTCCGTGCTCGTGGTGGTGACGACGATGCCGGCGAGGCGCGAGCCGTTCGCGCCGACCGCGGCGGTGCCGACGGGTTCGCCGTCGACCGCGATGGTGAGGGGCCGGTGCTGCGGGTGCGGCAGCGGCAGGACGTCGCCGACGGCGAGCCGCAGGACCTGCGTCGGCAGGACCGCGGCCGGGGCGAAGCGCAGGCTGACGCCCACGGGCACGCTCTCGAGCTGCGCGTCGAGCAGGGCTCGGGCGTCGGCGGGCGACACGTGCGCGGCGGCCTCGCCGAGCTGCGGCAGGACGGCCTCGGCCGGCAGGGCCAGCGTGCCGGGCGCGATGCGGTCGCCGACCCGGATCGAGAACGAGGCGACGATCATCAGGTCGCCCTTCTGCGCGGCCTGGGCGAACTGGCTGTTGAACTGGAACCCGCCGACCGTGACGTCCTGCGCGAGCAGCCCGCCGAACGAGTAGCGGAGGTCGTCGAGGGCGTCCTCGACGATCTTGCGGACCAGGGCCTGCTCGATGGGCGTGAAGGTGCGGTCCGGCGTCGGCAGCGGCTTCGAGGCGCCCAGCGCGTGCGACACCCACGTCAGCGCGGCGTCGAGCGGGACCTGCAGCACGCCCTTCGGGGTCAGGCCGGTGATCGGCAGCAGCACCATGCCGGTGAGCGCGGGCAGCGACGCGGCGTACTCGTCGTACGTCGTCATCTCCACCTGCTCGCAGGTGACCTGGCTGACCGCGCGGACCTTCGCCGTCAGCTGCGTGCCCCACTGGCGCGCGAACGTCTCGAAGGCGAGCTCGAGGACCCGGGCGTGCTCACGGGCCAGCGTCGACGGGCGCGCGAAGTCGTACACCTCGGGCGCTGGCAGGGTCTCGGTCACGGGTGCGTCTATCGGTCACCTGTGGGGCACCCGTCAGTGCTGTACCCCGTAGTGGGGCGGTGGCGGCAGCGCTGGTGCGCTCCGCACGCTGCGTGTCTCAGCCCTGCTGTGCTCCGTCCTGCGCCTTGGCCAGCGCTGGCATGAGGGCGCTGACGTCCTGGTCGGCGTTCGACAGGACCACGATGTCGACCCGCCGGTTCAGGGCGAGGTCCCGGTCCGTGCCGCCCTTCGCCAGCGGTCGGCTCGACCCGAACCCGACGCTCTGCACGTGGTCGCCGGGCATCCCGCCCCGCTCGACCAGGTCGCGCAGGACCCCGGTCGCCCGCGCGGCGCTGAGCTCCCAGTTGGTGGCGTACGGCGCGGTCGAGTTCCGCTGGTCGGCGTGCCCCTCGACGCTGACGTCGTGGGCGGAGGTCTTCAGCACCGGCGCGATGGCGTCCATGATCGACCGCGCCTGGTCGGACAGGTCCGCGCTGTTCGTGCCGAAGTACGTCTCGCTGCCGATCAACCGGACGATCAGGCCGCGGGCGTCCACGGTGAACTGGACGTTCTCGGTCTGGCCTGCCTTCGCCAGGTTGCGCTGGATCGCACGCTCGAGCTTCGTCAGGTCGTCGAGCTCGCGCTTCGCCTCGGCGAGGTCCTGCTTGCTCGCCGTCGTCGGCACCACCGTCGACGCGGGGTCGACGTTGGTGTCCTTCGTGCCCGACGACGCGGTCGAGTGGTCGGCCTGGGACTTGTCCGTCGAGTAGCCGGAGCCGTCCTCGACCTGGTCCTTCGTCACGACGGTGCCGCTCGCGGTGTCGATCTTCTGCGAGTCGACCTCGCCGAAACCGGTGGCGAGCGACTGCTTCAGCTGGATGTACTTCTCCTGGTCGACGGTGGACATCGCGAAGAGCACGAGGAACATGCACATCAGCACCGTGATCATGTCCATGTACGACGCCATCCAGCGCTCGTCGGGGTGCTCGGCCTCGTCGTGGGACTTCTTCGCGCGACCGCGGCCGCGGCCCCGGGGGTAGGCGCTCACGGTCAGGCCGCCAGCTGCTGGTCGTCGGCCGCGTCGGCCTTCTTGCCGGCCTTGCCGGCCTTGCCGCCCGTGTCGGCGCGGGCGGCGGGCGGGACCATGGCCTTCAGCCGCTCGCCGAGCAGACGGGGCTGGCTGCCGGCCTGCACCGCGAGCAGCCCCTCCATCAGGAGCGTCTGGCGGTCCGACTCGAGCTGGGCGAGCTTGCGGAGCTTGCCGCCGATCGGCAGCCACATGAAGTTCGCGGTCAGCAGGCCCCACAGGGTGGCGACGAACGCACTGGCGATCAGCGGTCCGAGCTCGTCGGGCTTGCCGAGGTTCGCGAGCACGTGGGTCAGCGAGACCACGGTGCCGATGATGCCGACGGTCGGGGCGAAGCCGCCGAGGCCCATGAAGAACGCACTCGCGCTCCGGGTCGGGGCCGCGTTCGACTCGATCTCGTCCTCGAGCAGGATCCGCAGCTCGTCGCCGTCCGTGCCGTCCGCGATGTTCTGCAGCGCCTTCTTCATGAACGGGTCGTCGTGCTTGTCGGCCTCCTGCTCGAGGGCGAGCAGGCCGTTGGCGCGGGCGGTCTCGGCGAGCCCGACGATGTCGTCGATGACCGACGCCGGCGGGGTGACCTTGCCGGTGAACGCCTTCGGCACGGCCTTGAAGCTGGCGATCGCGTCCTTCAGCGTGGTGCTGGCGATGCCACAGCCGATGGTGGCACCGAACACGAGCAGCATCGGGGCGGGCAGGAAGAGTCCCCCGAGCTCGACGTGCTCCATCTGGACCATGCCGAACAGGGCGCCGAAGGCGAGCAGGATGCCGACGATCGTTGCGATGTCCACGTCAGCGACCCCCGTCCAGCGCGCGGCCGTGCTGCGTGGAGCGGAGCGCGGCGACCGGGGCGAGCGTCGGCTGCGGGCCGGTGTTCGTGCGGGGGGCCTGGTCGGTGCCGTAGGCCATGCCGACGATGCGTGCGCGGTACGCGGCGATCAGGTCGATGACGTCGGCCATCGACTCCCGCACGATGTACTTCGCGCCGTCGACCATGATGAGCGTCGTGTCCGGCGTCTCCTGGATGCGCTCCACGAGATCGGGGTTCACAGCGAATCCGCTGCCGTTCAGTCGTGTGACGACGATCATGGCCCGTCCTGGTTCTCGATCGTCCCGCCGCCGTCCGTGGGGCGGGATGCGGGCCCGTCCGTGGGCCTGCACAGAGGACTATCGGCGCGTGCGACGGGTGCGTTAGCGGCCGTCACTAGCCTGGTTCGGTGATCGATGCCTCGGACCTGCTCGCCCACCCGCGTGGCCGGCGCTTCTGCCTGGAGCTCGTCAGCGGTGTCCAGGACCCCGACGAGCCGGCCGCCGTGCAGCTCGGCCACCTGCTCTTCTGGGCGGAGCACCACCTCGGCGTCGAACGCGGCGACGACCGAACGCTCTTCGGCATCGGTGGTGCGGTCGAACCCGAGCCGGCTCCGGACCTCGCAGCGGTGGCGAGCGCACTCGCGGCGGTGTCCCTGCCGTCCGTGGGCGAGGACGACGTCGTGGTCGCGCTCGAGTCGACTGCGGAGAGCGCGCTGTGGTGGCAGCAACCCGACGCGCTGGACGCGCTCCTCGCTCGGACGGAACTGCAGGCCGCGCTCCGGCGGCTCGCTCGGTGGGCGGTCGGGAGCCCGGTCGTGCGCCGGCTCTTCGACCCGCAGGGCGGAGCATGGACCGTCGAGTTCGACGAGGACGAGCAGCCCCGACGTCCGGGAGCGGCAGAGGCGCTCGCCGACTGGTCCCGGGAGCTGCGCCGCGAGGACGCCGAGGGGAACCCGGGGGTGGCCAGCGGGGTGTGGTGGACGACGCCGCCGTGGCCGCTCGCGCAGCACACGCGAGCGCCGTTCCCGTCCGCCGGGCCGCTGGCGCTCTGGGCGGTCGAGGACTCCTTCGGGCAGGAACGCGCCGTGGTCTCGGCCGTGCCCGCCGATGCCACGGCGCGCGTGTGCACCGTCGACGGTCCCGCCGACTGGGCTGCGCTGTGCCGCCGCTGGCCGCTCGACGTGACGCGGACGACCCGACGGAACGACTGGGCCGTGGCGACCGGACGGCAGGGTGACTGGGTGCTGCCGGACTGGTCCGCGGTGGCCACCGAGTACGACGTCGTGCACCTGACCGTCGCGGGCTGGTTCCGCACTTCCGGGCTCGCCGTGCCGGTCGACGGCCGCCGCGCGAGCGTCGTCGCAGGGTGGACGCCGGACTCCGCGTACCGGCTCACCGACCGGGGAGCCGGGGACGAGGCGGTCACGGGCGATCCGGAGACCTGGTCGCGTCCGGGCAACGCAGGGGTCTGGCGCCGTCTCAGCTGATCCCCAGGAAATCGCTGCATCCGATCGGGGTGCTCCGGCGGTAGTGGGGGTACGACGTCGAGGACGACGTCGTCCGCACCGGCCCGGACAGGCCCGAAGGAGACACGTCATGCGCAAGACACTCGCCACCGGCCTCAGCGCCGGTGTCCTGTTCGCCGCCGCTGCGGCCGTACTGCCCGCGACCGCTGCGACCGCCGCCACCGGTGAGGCGACGCTCTCGGTCCTCCACGCCGTCCCCGACGTCACCGTCGACGTCTACCTCGACGGCGAACGGGCCATCGACGACTTCACCCCGGGCACCCTCGCCGGCCCGATGATGGTGCCGGCCGGTGCACACCAGCTCGCGATCACCGCCTCGGACGCCACCGACGCGTCGAAGCCGATCATCGGCCCGGCGGACGTCTCGTTCGACGCCGGCGGCAACTACACCGCCGTCGCCCACGACGCCGCGGACGGGTCACCCACCGCCACGGTGTTCACCAACGACACCTCGGCCGTCGCGGCCGGCCAGGGACGCCTGGTCGTCCGGCACGTCGCCGCCGCACCGGCCGTCGACGTCCTCGCTGGCGGCAAGGCCGTCGTGTCGAACCTGTCGAACCCCGACGAGCAGGCACTCGAACTGCCGGCCGGCACCGTGTCGGCGACCGTCGCCGCCACCGGGACCACCGACCCCGTGATCGGCCCGGCGGACGTCGCGGTCACCGCGGGCTCGTCGACCATCGTCTACGCCTGGGGCAGCCTGGACGACGACAACCTCGCCCTCGCCACGCAGACGATCGCGGACCTCGGTGGCACGCCGAACGGCGTCCCCGCCGGGAACGCCGGTCTCGTGGCCACGAACGACCAGGACCCCCTGCCCCTGGTCGGCGCAGCGGCGGCCGCACTGGCCGCCGCTGCCGCGATCGGGGCCGTGGTGCTCCGCCGCCGGCACGCAGCGACCCGCCGCTGAACGTGCCACGCCCCGTGCGGTCCGCCACGGTGACGCTCGTCGTCGCCGTGGCGGCCGCCGCCCTGACCGGGTGCTCGTCGGCCGGGACCACCCCCGGCGGGCAGCCGTCCGTCCTGCCGACCACCACCCCCTCACCGGTCCCGTCGGCGTTCTCGACCGAGGTCCCGCAGCAGGCCGCCACGATCCCCCCGGTCCGGGACGCCCCCGCCCCCACCACCATCACGGTCGACCACGCCGGCATCCGCGCGCCGATCCGCCCCGAGGGGGTCGACGAGGACGGCGCCATGGCGCTCCCGCCCGACCCGGCCACCGCGGGTTGGTACCGGTTCGGTGCCGCACCGTCGTCCACCGAGGGCACCGTCGTCATCGCGGCCCACGTCGACGCGGTCGGCTACGGCATCGGCCCGTTCTCCCGGCTCGGCGACGCCCCGACCGGCACCCGGGTCACCCTGACCGACGCGGACGGTGCCGAGACCGCGTGGCGGATCGACTCCGTCAGCATGCTCGAGAAGCAGGGACTCCCCTGGGGCGAGGTGTTCCGTGACGACGGACCACGACGGCTCGTCCTGGTGACCTGCGGTGGGACGTTCGACGCAGCCACCGGACACTACGAGAGCAACCTCGTCGTCACCGCGGTCCCGGCCTGACCGTGGCGACGATCCGCCCCCTACGATCGGATCGTGGTCGACGACGACCGCGCCAGCGACAGGAAGACGTGACGACCATCCTCCCGGACGACAGCGAGCTCTCGGACGCGTTCCGCGCCGGGGGCGAGCACGCCCTGCGAGCCGTCTACGAACGGTGGTCGTCGCTCGTGTACTCGCTGGCCCTGCGCGCCCTGGCCGACCCGGCCGCCGCGGAGGACGTCACGCAGCAGGTCTTCGTGAAGGCCTGGCAGCGCAGCACGAGCTACGACCCCGGCCGCGCCCCGCTCGGCGCGTGGCTGGTCGGCATCACCCGGAACTGCATCGCCGACGCGCAGAACGAGCGTCGCCGGCACGCCAGCGCCGCCGACCCGGACGTGGTCGAGGAGACCACCCCGGCGCCGGAACCGGCCTTCGACCTGGCCGAACGCGCCCTGGTCGCCGGCGAGCTCGAGCGGCTCGACGAGGTCCCACGGCGCGTGATGCGACTGGCGTTCTACGACGACCTCAGCCATCGTGAGATCGCCGAACGGCTCGAACTGCCGCTGGGCACCGTCAAGAGCCACATCCACCGAAGTCTGGCTCGGCTCCGAACACGTCTGGAGGTGATCGAATGAAGCACGTCGACGACGAGACGCTGGCGATGCTCGCGGTCTCCGACCAGGTCGCCGCGGACGACGTCGCCGAGCACCTGGCGTCCTGCGACCGGTGCCGCGACGAGGTCGCCGCGCTGCAGCGGGTCGCCGCGGTGACCCGGGCGTCCGAGGACGTCACGCTGGCCGCGCCCCCGGAGCACGTGTGGGACCGGATCGCGGCCGAGGTCGCCCGGACGCCGCAGCAGGCTGCGGCGCCGGCGACCGACCCCGGACGAGCGGCCGAACGCGCATCCGTCGCCACGCCGTCCGACGCGCAGCACCTCGCCGCGGCCCGCCGACCCCGATCCCGTCCGCGTCGTCGCCGTGTCCTGGCGCTGGTGATCGCCGGCGTCGGCGTGCTCGCCGTCGTCCTCGGCATCGGTGTGGCGTCGGGGGTCGTCCCCGGACTCCCCCGCGGCGACACCGAGACCGTCCTGGCGAACACCGAGCTCGCAGCGCTGCCCGGTTGGTCGGGGACGACCGGCCGCGCCGAACTCGAACGTGACCAGGACGGCCGGGTGACCCTGCTCGTCGACCTGCACGGAGAGCGCGGTCGCTCCGGCACCGGTCCGCTGCGCGAGGTCTGGATGATGCGGTCGGACCTCGGCGGACTGGTGAGCGTCGGTTACCTCGACGGCGACCAGGGCCGCTTCACGGTGCCCGACGGCGTCGACACCGCGGAGTTCCCCGTTGTGGACGTCTCGGCCGAGGCCGACGACGGCGATCCGGCGCACTCCGGTGACTCGATCGTCCGGGGCACCCTGACCGATCCCTGAGCCGTGCGGGGCACTGGTGTCCGCGAGCGGGACAACGGTGCGCGCGGCCACGCGGAATCGTACGGGTGGGACTGCTCAACAGACGGCGTTGATTGGTGCCCCGCCTGTCGTGCAGCGCAGGCAGAAGGCCGATGGCCACTTGACGTCGCAGATCGCACTGCCTTGGGGTACTTCATCGCGTTGCAAGCAACCCGGACACAGGTGAACCGAAGAACGGCAGACTCGCTCGCTGCTTTCGCCGCACGGCTTGAGATTGGCTTCGGGGGACGAGATCGGTTCAAGGCTCGGCTCGAGCACGACGGAAGGACCGTCCCCGAGGAGAAAGTGCAACAGCTGTGGGATGAAGCAATGCGCCCCGAGGGGCCGCCCGTACAAGTCAGTCATGGGGAGTTCGCCGAACAGATGCTGAAGACCGCCGACGGCCTTCTGAAATACGTGATCGGACGACCTTGGACGCTGGTCCGATTCGATCGCAGGTCGCTAGTCACCTCCGACTCCCCGGTGAGCTTGGTCGCACAGCCCGACGCTAACGAGTGGGAAGGGGTCGGATACATGACCGCTTGGGGCATCGCGATGCCCTTGACTCGGAAGCTTGGACTCATCATGGGAGACCCGACGCCGTTCCAAGGCCTGGTCCCCGTCGAGGAGGTGCACCAGGGCCTGCGAGACACACTCGTCCCTGTAGGCACGACCGCCTACGAGCGCTTCTTCAACGAGCACACGATCGGCCACGCAAGCCGATGGCTCTACTGCCACCCCAGCGATGAGCACCGCATCCCGGACGACCTACCCGAGCCCCATCTCGTGAACATGCGCATCCAGAACGACCCTTGGGAGTTCAACGGCGAACCGAACGGTGTTGTCTAACCGCTCGCCGATGCCGAGCACGCCGCGAATCCGGCCCACGCGGACCGTCTCGATAGCCGATCGGCTACCGGACGAGATCAGCGGAAGAGCTCGGCGTTTTCCGCGACCCAGTCCGGGATCGAGCGGGCAGGCCGGCCCAGCAGATCTTCCACAGTGGACGTCTTTTCGGTGCTGGCGCCAGACGCAAGGGCTTCGACGTCGATGCTCACGAGGAGGCCCACGACCATCTCCGGCAGTCCGAGTGACAGCAGCAGGGCTCGCTGTTCGTCAGGGGTTCGGTGCGTGTAGGTCACGGTGCGCCCGATTGCTTCCGAGATGAGCTCTGCAATGGCGTCCATGTTCAGTCCGTCGGGTCCGGTGAGGTGGTAGGCCCTGCGGACCGAGCCGCTCGCTGCACCGCTCAGGATCAGGCGTGTCGCGACGTCTCCGACGTCGCGCACGTCGATGAGGTTCGCGGGAAGCGTGCCGGCAGCGCCTCCCCACAGGTCGCTCTTGATGAGTCCGGCCTGACCTCCGATGACGGCGCTGAAGGTCATGGGGCGCAGCACGCTGTAACCGATGTCGACCGCGCCGAGATGGCCCTCCACCTGCAGATGCCAGTCGATTGGGTGCATGCGGGAGGGCCAGCTCCACGAGCTGACCTTGACGACGTGTTCGACCCCGGCGCGAGCGGCCGCGTCGATGAGGGCGATTTCCTGGTGGGCTTGGTCGTCGGAGCTGCCGAGGCTGATGACCAGCACGTCGGCGCCGTTGACAGCGGACGCGATCGACTCGGGGTCCGCGTAGTCGATGTGGACGCTCGTGGTCTGGGTGCCAGCGTTTTGCGCTGCGGGTGTCCGGCTGAGTGCACGTACCGCGGTGCCGGCAGCGGAGAGCCCGTCGGTGATCACCCTGCCGACACGCCCCGTCGCGCCTGCGATGGCAACGAGCCCCGGTCCTGATACTTCGGTCATGTCGATGTCTGCCTTCTCTTGGTGACTGCGGCTCGGGCGGGCGCTTCGCGCTCCTGGGCGCCCGGGATGAGCGGTGGTCGAGGTGCGGTTCAGCCGTTCGCTCGGACTGAGAACTCCTTCGAGGACTCCCACTCCGCCAGTCGGGCGGCGTAGACCTGGGGGACGACAACGGTGGGTGCGGCGCCGAAGAAGACGCGGAGCGGCGGGGTCGGGTTGTCGACGAGCTCCAACATGGCTGCGCCGACGGCCTCGGGCTTGCCCAGCCACTCGACCGGTCGGTTGCTTTCGGCCGCCTCGGCTGCGCGGTGGGCGTCCTCGTACGCCGAGTTCGGGGTGGCGTTGACAGCGCTCGACCCTGCCCAGTCGGTGCCGTACTGCCCCGGTTCGACCAGGGTGACGTTGATCCCGAACGGGGCTACTTCCTGGGCGAGGGCGTCCGAGAGGCCCTCGAGTGCCCACTTGGAGGCGTTGTACCCGCCGAGGCCGGGGAACGCGATGACCCCGCCGATGGTGGAGATCTGCACGATGTGGCCGCTTCCCTGAGCGCGCAGGACGGGCAGCGCCGCCCGCGTGACGTTGAACGCGCCGAAGAAGTTGACGTCGAACTGCTGGCGGAGTTCGGTTTCGCTGAGTTCCTCGACCATCCCGAACAGGCCGTACCCGGCGTTGTTCACGACGACGTCGAGCGTGCCGAAGCGTTCGGCCGCCGCATCGACCGCCGCGTGGACGGCGGCGGCGTCGGTGACGTCGAGTGCGATGGCGAAGAGGCGGTCGCCGTGGGTGGCGGCGAGGTCGTTGAGTGCGGCGAGGTCCCGAGCGGTCGCTGCGACGCGGTCGCCGCGTTCGAGGGCGGCAACCGTGAACTGCCGGCCGAAGCCGCGGCCGGCGCCAGTGATGAACCAGGTCTTGGAGGTCATGCGTTTGTTCCGATCTGCTGTGTCTGCGGAGTTGTGTTGCGGGGTGTCAAGTTGGAGCGGACTCAACTGGTTGACGAGTTCGTGTCGGTTCGGCTGATGGTCCTGTCTCGGTGTGCACGGACGCGGGCCGCGTTGCCGCAGCGGGCCGACGAGTGCCACTTGGCGGCCCCGTTCTTGGACTGATCGAAGAACGCGACCTGGCAGTCCGGGTTCGCGCACAACTTGAGCCGCGAGAGCGCACCCGTGGCGCGCCCTTCGAGCAGCGCGACTGCGACCTTCGCCTCGATGAAGTCACCGCCGTCGTGCGGCACGGTGATGCCGTCGTCGTCGAGGCGCAGGCGGAGGGCGAGATCCACTGGCTGATGGTGTTCCGCGGGCCCGTCACCGAGCAGTCGCCTGAGGGCTGTCCGTAGGCGACGCAGGCGTTCGAGGGAGTCAACGTCGACGCCGGCCCCGGTGCCGATCGACGCCAGCCAGGTCGTTGCGCTGTCGGTGGATCCCAGGAGGTCAGCCCCGGGGCCGACGCTGACGGTGTTGACGAGGTCCTGCAGGAGCGCGAGGTCACCCGGTGCGGGGTTCGCCTCGTACCGGGTCGTCGCGGTGCCCTCGAGCATCAAGCCCCTCCCCCCAGGAGAGTGAGACCACCGAACCAGACAGGGCTGAGATTGAGGTGGTGGGGGTAGCGGGTGGTCATCTCCTGCAGGAACCGCTCCGGGGTGACACCGTCATCGAGCAGCGCCATGACGTCGCGCAGGTACGTCCGGGTTTCGGCGATGGTTTCGGGGCTGTCCGCCAGTGCCCGGTTCTTGTGGCCTGCCACGACGTGATGGGCTCCGAGTGCTTCGATGACGTCGAGCGCTGCGAGCCAGTGCTCGAAGCCGCCACCAGGCCCCTCCAGGAGGTACTGGTGCACCCCGTTGTAGACGCTGTCGCCAGCGACGACGAGGTCCAAGTCCGGGACGTGGAGCACTGTGGTGCCGTCGGTGTCGGTGTGTCCGACCTCGATGGGGAGCAGCCGATGACCTTCGAGGTCGAACCCGTCGGGGCCAACCTCTTCCGCGATGACAGGTGCCTCAGGGATCAGCCCCGGGAAGATCTGGTCCCACAGCTGTTCGCGGCCCGTTGTCGCCTCCTGGTGCATCATCGCGATCGTCTGCTTCGTCGCGAGCACCGTCGCCGACGGGAACCGCTCCACCAGGGCGTGTCCACCGAACCAGTGGTCACCGTGGCCGTGGGTTGCGTAGATGTGCGTCAGTGTCTTGCCGGACGCTTCGACCCAGTCACCGACCGCCTTGATCTGCTCGTGGGTGAACGGTGCGTCAACGAGCACCGCGTGCTCCGCCCCGGAGATCAGGATCGTGCTGCCTGGGTTCCACACCAGAGGGCGGCCGTCAGGCAGCCGTGCGTCACCAGCCCACTCCGGTCCGTCGGTCACGAGAACGTCGTAGCTCAATTCACTCATGCGACTCACTGTAACGTACAAAAAGGTTTTGCACGTTACAGAACCTCAAGGAGTTCGATGCTGCCGTTCGGCTCGGCTCGGCACGCACCCGCCCGCGCACCCCATCGGTCAGGCTGATCACGGGGCTGCCACAACAGGCCTCACTCACTGAGCATGCCCTCATCGAGCAGGACCCACTTTTCGACATACGGTCGTATGGCGTGATGCGACCGCAGGACCGCGGTCATGCGACCGCGGGCGCTTCGGAACCGAGCGCCGTCAAGACACGACTCGCCGGCGAGGAGCCCCGTGAACCTGTACTTCCGACTTCTTCTTGTGCTCTTCGGACAGCGCTTCCGACGAGACTTCGACATCCACGGAACCGACAACGCAATCTTCCGTGTGACTGTCGGTGACATCGATGTGTACGGCCACATGAACAACGGCCGCTACCTCACGATCATGGATCTCGGAAGACTGCGGTGGCTTCGACGCACCGGGATCTTCGATCGGACCCGAGCCGAAGGCTGGGCAGCGGTCGTGGCGCAGCAAACGGTGACCTACCGGAGGCCCCTCCGAGTCGGCCAGCGCTTCGAACTCCGCACGAGGTACCTCGGTTCCGACGATCACGGCAGCTACACCGAGCAGATCTTCGTTCGACGCGGAAACCTGCACGCGCACGCCGTCGTGCGGACGAAGTTCTTGACGCGACACGACGGCCCCGTCGTGACCGACGATCTCCGCGCTCTCCTCGACGGGGACGATCTCGTTGTGCCCGGCTGGGTCGCTGACTGGTCCGCTTCCGCTCGCAGCGCCGCGGCCGATTCGCCGTCGTGAGCCCGGCGGCCGCGTGACACAGATCCCGCTCAGGACCGCGGGGTGTCAGTCGCCGGAAGGCCGATCGACGATGGCGTCGGCGTGCTCGACTATCCAGTCCATGAGGGGAACGAGTCGAGCTGCCAGTTCGCTACCGCTGTCGGTGAGCGAGTAGTCCACTCGAGGCGGGATCGTGGGCTGCGCGACCCGGTTCACGATCCCGTCGTGCTCCAGTGTCCGCAGGGTCGAGGCGAGCATCTTCTCGCTGATCCCCTCGATGGTGCGTCGAAGTTCCCCCCAGCGCATGCTGCCCGGCTCGAGCGCGAGGAGCACGAGGACACCCCACCGACTCGTGACGTGGGTGAGCACAACTCGCGTAGGACACGCCGCTGGGAAGCGCGCGAACGCATCCGGATCCTGCACGGGCGGTGCAGGGGCTTCCACGATTCCGACATCCATGTAAGTACCTTACAAAAAGGTGCGTACCTTCGTACAGGAGAGTTTCCTGCGATGCTGCGATCACCCGCTGAAGATCGCAGAAGGAGACCTCGTGTCCATCATCGTCACCGCCGCTTCCGGCCAGCTCGGCCGCCTCGTCGTCGAAGCTCTCATCGAACGCGGGGCCGACCCCGAGTCGGTCATCGCGACCTCACGCAACATCACTCGCCTCGCAGACCTCGCGACACTGGGCGTCCGGACCGCCGTGCTCGACTACACCCGTCCGAGCACGATCGCTGACGTCATCGGTGCCGGCGACGTCGTCGTCCTGATCTCGAGCGATGCCGTCGGGCAGCGCGTCGCACAGCACACCGCGGTGATCGACGCCTCCGCAGCGGCCGGCGCCAGCAGGATCATCTACACGAGCGTCCTGGACGCTGGTCGCTCGGAGTTGATCCTCGCTCCCGAGCACAAGGCCACGGAGGAGGCCATCGCCGCATCCGGCGTCCCCGCCACCATCCTCCGCAACGGTTGGTACACCGAGAACTACGCGACCACGCTCGACATCGCACGGCAGTCGGGTGTGATCACGGCGAGTGTCGGAGACGGCCGCGTCGCCAGCGCCAGCCGACGCGACTTCGCTGAAGCAGCCGCGGTCGTCGCGCTCGATGACGAAACCGCCGGGCGTGTGTTCGAACTCTCCGGCGATTACGCATGGACCCATGCCGAGCTCGCCGATGCCCTCACCGACGTGATCGGTTCACCGGTGCACTACCAGGCCCTCAGCACGGACGAACACGCTGTCTCCCTCCGGGGAGCGGGGCTCGACGAGGGCACAGTCGCGTTCTTGGTGGCCCTCGACGCGGGCATCCGCGACGGTCTCCTCGCCCACACCAGCGGGGAACTCAAGGCTCTCATCGGCCGACCGACCACCCCGCTCGCCGAGGGCCTCGCAGCCATCGCGGCGCAGTGACCCGCATCCAGTCCCGTCAACCACACACGAGCAGGAGCACAACCATGACCAACGACCTGATCACGCGCACACGAAGCAGCCGCATCGCCCGCGGCGCGGCGGCCATCGCCGGAGCCGCCCTCCTCACCGGTCTCGTCGTGTCCACGCCGGCAGCGGCCGCTCCCGCAACCCAACCGAAGCCGACCGTGACGGTCGCCGGGAACCGGCAGAACACCAACACCGAACACCGCAACGCCTGCATCGTCCGGACGCTCATCACCCGGACCTTCACCGATCCTGACAGCAGATCCTCCCGGCAGGTCGCGGCACGGTTCGTGTCCCCGAGCGCAGTCACGCACGGCGCAGCAACCACTGCCGGACCGAAGGGTGTCCTTGCCCAGTTCTCGGCGGACCGTACCCGCATCCCTGGTGCTCGAGCAGTGATCAAGCGCACCGCAGCAGACGGCAACCTCGTCGCCGTGCACTGGCAGATCGCACCAGACCCGCGCAACGAACGACGCGGTGATGCCGCCGTCGACCTGTTCCGCCTCCAGCACGGACGGATCGTCGAGCACTGGTCGCTCGAGCAGCCCATCCCGACGGGCACCCCCGCAAGCGGGAACACGAACACCATGTTCAGCGACCTGTACCGGCCGGCACGTCCGACCACCGCGCCGTCGGAACGTCAGGAAGAACGCAACCGCGTCCTCGCGGTGTCGGCGTACAACACACTCTTCCGAGACCACGATGCGTCCGTCCTCGACCGCGCCTTCGACCCCGCGTACTTGCAGCACAACACCGTCGCTCCGAACGGGACAGCAGCCCTCAAGCAACTGTTCGGGAGCGGCGCCCAGTTCCCGGCGCAGCAGTCCGTCATCTCGCTCTCCGACGGTGACATCGTCTGGACCTTCTCCCGCGCGGTCGGGGCGAAGCCCGGCGACCCGCTCCTCGCTGCCGACCTGTTCCGCGTCGACGGTGGCCTCATCCGAGAGCACTGGGATGTCGTCCCCACCAGCTGACCACCGCCCGGGAGGCAGAACCTGCCACCGCGACGAGTTGTCTATGACGACTGCAACCAGTCGGCAAGACGGGGTCTCATCAGCCGATCGCCTACCGGGACAGCGGAGCTAAGGGTGATTCGCTGAGTGCCGTGACGGCCCCCGAAGTGATCCTCGTTCACGGCTTCTACCACCAGCGGCAGCACATGCAGCCACTCCGGGCAGCTCTCGAAGAGCAGGGCGCGATCGTGCACATTCCTCGCCTGCACCGAGGGTCTCTCATCAGCTCCGTCAGCGCAGGACGCCGAGCGCCCGGGCCTCGGACACCGCGGCGGTCCGGGATCCGACGCCGAGCTTGGAGAACACGTGGACCAGGTGTGACTTCACGGTGGCGTCGGTGATGTGCAGGCGTGCTGCCACGTCGACGTTCGAGGCGCCCTCGGCGACGAGCCGGAGGACTTCGATCTCACGAGCGGACAGGCTGACCCGTGGCGCACGCATCCTTGCCATCAGGCGGCTCGCGACCGCCGGCGCGAGGGCGCTCTCACCGGCGGCTGCGGCACGGACCGCGGCGAGCAGTTCGTCGGGCGGCGTGTCCTTGAGCAGGTACCCGCTGGCCCCCGCTTCGACAGCGCCCAGGATGTCGCCGTCGCTGTCGTAGTTGGTGAGGACGAGGACGTACGGCGCGGCGTCGGTCGACCGGATCTGCCGGGTGGCGTCGGCACCGGTGCGGTCCTGCCCGAACTGCAGGTCCATCAGCACGAGGTCGGGGTCCAGGGACGCCACGAGCGCGGCGGCTTCGTCGGGTGTCGCGGCCTCCCCGACGACGTCGATGTCGACCGCCCCGTCGAGGAGTGCGCGCAGGCCGGCGCGGACGACGGGGTGGTCATCCGCGATGACGAGTCGGATCACGGGCGACCGACCTCCACGGTCGCGGTGATGGTCGTGCCGTCCCCGGGTGCGCTGTCGATGGTGAGACGGCCACCCAGCTGGTCGACACGTTCACCCATCGCGCGGAGCCCGAACGCGTCGGACGTGCCGGAGCGGGTGCCGACACGGTCGGGGTCGAAGCCGGAGCCGTCGTCCTGCACCCGCAGGGACGCGTGCGTCGCGGTGACGTCGAGGGTGATGTCGACGGTCGTGGCGCCGGCGTGCTGGGCGACGTTCGCGAGGGCCCCTTGGGCGATGCGCAGCAGAGCGGTCTGCACGTCCATCGTCAACTCCGACGCTTCGGGTGCGGCCGTCACGGTGATGCCGAGCCCCTCGCGGTGCCACTGGTCGCTGAGGCGGCGCAGTGCCGCGGGGAGGCCGGCGTCGAGGGACGGCGGTGCGAGTTCCCGGATGAACCGCCGGGTATCGGCGAGGCCGTCGGCCGCTGTGGCGCGTGCGAGGCGGATGTGCTCGATGCCCGGCCGGCCGCCGTCGGCTGCTTCGGCGGCGTGGAGGAGCATCTGGATGCTCGAGAGGTCCTGCGCGACGGTGTCGTGGATCTCGCGTGCCAGTCGGGCGCGTTCGGTGAGGACCCCCTGCTGCCGTTCGGTCGCGGCGAGTCGGTCGCGGGTGGCGAGGAGTTCCGCCAGCAGCGCCTCCCGCTCGACGGACTCGCGGGCGAGCGCCCGGTAGCCGAGGCCGATGAGCAGCGCGACCCCGGCACCGACGAGGGGCCCGATCACCCCGCCCACGGTGAAGCCGCCGTGCAGGCCCAGGGCGACGACCGCGATCAGGGTCGCTGCGACCACGGCGGCCGGCCCGACGATCCGGGGCAGGACGTGCAGGTAGAGGAAGAACAACGGGAACACCAGGTACGCCGCTTCCGGCACCAGGACGAGCAACGCCACCCACACGGCGGTCAAGGCGGTGATCCAGGCCGCTCCCACCACGGCTCGGCGTGCCTCCGGCGCGGCGGTGACACCGGCGCCGAGCAGGTACAGGACGGCGAACCCGACCACCAGGGCGATCGCCGCCCACATGGTCGGGTCACGGACGACGAGGACCCGGACGACGACGAGTGCCACGAGCGCGGCGAACAGCGCGTGCAGTCCGGTGCGGAGCCCGACGAACACGGGCGTGAGGGTGCTGTGTGCCATGTCCGTTGCAGCGTACGGCGGCCACGACCTACCGGACATCAACCAGAAGTCGGACGACAGCAGTCAACCTCCCGGCGATGGCACCGGGACCCGCGACGGCGAGGCTCGTCTGGACGGCAGGGAGCGTCCCCGCCGTCGGGAAGGAACCATCGTGTTCGTCGCTTGGCGCGACCTCCGATCCGCCCGTGGCAGGTTCGTGCTCATCGGGTCCGTGGTGTCGTTGATCACCCTCCTGGTCGGCTTCCTCGCCGGCCTGACCGGCGGCCTCGCCGCGCAGAACGTGTCCGCGGTCCTCGGCCTCCCCGGGAACCGGCTCGTCCTGCAGGAGCCCTCGATCGGGCAACCATCGTTCTCGCAGTCGACGATCGACGCCGCGACGGTGTCCGCGTGGCGGGAGTCCTCCGGCGTCGAGCACGTCACGCCGATCGGGATCGCACAGGGGCGCGCCGCCGTGCACGCCGAAGCCGCACCAGCGGTCGCCGTCGCCCTGTTCGGCGTCCCACGGGGAGCCCCCACGTCGACGGTGACCGACCTTGCTCCGAGGTCCGACGACACGGTGGGCCTGTCCGCCGGCGCAGCGAAGGACCTCGACGTCGCCGTCGGGGACGCCGTCACGATCACCGGGACGACCTACCGGGTCGCCACCGTCGGCGGAGACGCCTGGTACAGCCACACCCCCGTCGTCGCGCTCTCCCCGACGGCGTGGGCGTCGACCGACCGGCGCCTCGGCGGGGACGGCGAAGCGACCGTGCTCGCCGTCTCCGGTTCGCCGGACTGGGGCAGCACGGCGGACCGCACGCACACCGTCGCCGCGTCACCGCTCGCCAGCCTCACCGCGCTCGAGACGTTCAAGTCGGAGGTGGGGTCCCTCGGACTCATGATCGTGATGCTCTTCGGAGTCTCCGCGCTCGTCGTCGGGGCGTTCTTCACCGTGTGGACGCTGCAGCGTGCCGACGACATCGCCGTCCTGAAGGCCCTCGGCGCCTCCGACGCGTCGCTCGTGGCCGATGCCCTCGGCCAGGCACTCGTCGTCCTGGCCGCCGGCGTCGGGGTCGGGATCGGTCTCGTGTCGGTCCTGGGGACGCTCGCGAACGGTGTCCTACCGTTCCTGCTCAGCCCGCTCACCACCCTGCTGCCGGCCGCCGTGATGGTCGTCCTCGGCCTCGCCGGTGCCGCCGTCGCACTCCGCACCGTCACCAGGGCCGACCCCCTCACCGCACTCGGGAGCAACCGATGATCACCCTCGACGACGTCACCCTCACCTTCCCCGACGGCGACTCCCGCATCACGGCGGTGGACCGCGTTTCCTTGACCGCTCCGAGCGGGGTCGTCACGGGCATCACCGGGCCCTCCGGCTCCGGGAAGTCCTCACTGCTCGCGGTCGCGGCGACCCTGATCCGCCCGGACTCCGGGCACGTGTGGATCAACGACGTCGACGCGGCGACCCTGAGCCGGAACGAGGCGACGACGCTCCGCCGCGACCAGGTCGGCATCGTGTTCCAGCAGTCGAACCTCATCGAGTCGCTCACCGCTCGGGAGCAGCTGCTCGTCATGGCGGAGCTCGGCGGCGGCCACCGTGACCGGACCGCGGTGCGCACCCGTGCCGATGCGCTGCTGGCAGCGGTCGGTCTCGCCGAGCACCGCGGCAAGCGACCCGCGCAGCTCTCCGGCGGCCAGCGGCAACGGGTCGCCATCGCCCGCGCCCTGGTGAACACCCCGTCCGTCCTGCTCGTCGACGAACCCACCAGCGCGCTCGACCAGGAGCGAGGCTCCGAGATCATGGCGCTGATCGAGCGCCTCACGCACGAGCAGGGCACGGCGACGATGCTCGTCACGCACGATCTCGTCCACCGCGACGCGCTCGACCGCCTGGTCACCGTCGTCGACGGCCGCCTGACCGATGCCTGAGCGTTCGTCCCCCGAAATTCCCAACTGTGACGTATTCGAGACCTCGGGACGCGCGACGGGTGTCGATCTTCCACCGCTTTATCTCATGAGCGTGTTAGCGTGGCGCGCATGACCGACACCACCACCGTCGTCTCGCCGGCATCTCCGGCGACCGCAGCACCCCTCCGTGAGGTCGGCGCCCTGATCCGGGGCGCCCGCAAGGGCCGCAGCATGACGCAGGCCCAGCTCGCCGAACGCGTCGGCACCAGCCAGAGCGCGATCAACCGCATCGAGCAGGGCGGGCAGAACCTGTCCCTCGAGATGCTCACCCGCATCAGCGACGCCCTCGACCAGCAGATCGTCTCGATCGGCGGCGCCCCGCAGCGTGCCCACCTGCGCGTGCAGGGCGGCCGGAAGCTCAGCGGCTCCATCGCGGTGAACTCGAGCAAGAACGCCGCCGTGGCACTGCTCTGCGCCTCGCTGCTCAACCGCGGCGTGACCCGGCTGCACAAGGTCGCCCGGATCGTCGAGGTCGACCGCATCATCGACGTGCTCCGCAGCCTCGGTGCGAGCGTCACTTGGTCGGAGGACGGCGAGACCCTCGAGATCGTCGCCCCCGACGACCTGCACCTCGACGCGATCGACGCCGACGCCGCCCGCCGCACCCGCAGCGTGCTCATGTTCCTCGGCCCGCTCAGCGGCCGGTACGAGTCCTTCCGCCTGCCCTACGCCGGCGGCTGCGATCTCGGCACCCGCACGGTCGAGCCGCACCTCATCGCGCTCCGTCCGTTCGGCGTGGACGTCGAGGCGACCTCCGGTTGGTACGAGGTCGACGTCGCGAACCAGGCCGTCCCCACCAAGTCGGTCGTGCTCACCGAGCGCGGCGACACCGTGACCGAGAACGCGATCCTGGCCGCCGCGGCCCGCGACAGCGAGACCGTCATCCGGAACGCCAGCCCCAACTACATGGTGCAGGACCTCTGCTTCTTCCTCGAGCTGCTCGGGGTGCAGATCGAGGGCATCGGCACCACCACGCTCCGCATCACCGGCAAGAGCAAGATCGACGAGGTCGTGGACTACTGGCCGAGCGAGGACCCGGTCGAGGCGATGAGCCTGCTGACCGCGGGCATCGTCACCGCGTCGACCCTCACCGTGACCCGTGCACCGATCGAGTTCCTCGAGATCGAGCTCGCGACCCTGGCCGAGATGGGCCTGCGCTTCGACGTCACCGAGGAGTACGCCGCCGCCAACGGCCGCACCCGCCTCGTCGACATCACGGTGTACCCATCCGAACTGCACGCGCCGATCGACAAGATCCACGCGATGCCGTTCCCCGGCCTGAACATCGACAACCTGCCGTTCTTCGTCGTCATCGCGGCCATGGCCGAGGGCACCACGCTCGTGCACGACTGGGTCTACGAGGGCCGGGCGATCCACCTGCTCGACCTCACGCGCCTCGGTGCGAGCGTCACCCTGCGTGACCCGCACCGCCTCGACGTGACCGGTCCGACGCACTTCTCGGGTGCCGAGATCAGCTGCCCGCCGGCGCTGCGGCCCGCCGTGGTGATCCTGCTGGCGATGCTCGCGGCGAAGGGCGAGAGCGTCCTGCGCAACGTCGGCATCATCGCCCGTGGCTACGAGCAGCTGCAGGAGCGCCTCAACTCGCTCGGCGCGTCCATCGAGACGTTCCACGACTGACGCTGAACCCCCGCAAGACACCGGTGTTCGCCGGTTGAACACGCGCAGACCGCGGTTCAGCACGCGAACACCGGTGTTTTGCGTTTCCCCTGACCGGCCCGTCCCCGCAAGTGGGGACGGGCCGTCACCCGTCTGACGGGGTCCCCACGGGCCTCCAGGCCGATGCCCAGGAGCGCTCCATGCGCCGCCCAGGCCGACCGTGCTGGATGGGCAGATGGCCACGAGATCACTCCTGACCGTCCCCCTGCTCATCACCGTCGCGGCCGCCGCGGCGGCCTGGCTGGTGCTCGGCCCCGCCGCAGCGCTCGCCTTCGTGGCCCTCGCGTTCCTCGAGATCGCGATGGCCGCGGACTCGTCCGTGCCGATGGCCGGCATCGCCGGCCGGCTGCACTCCCCCGCCCGGCGGCTGTTCCTGTCGCTCGGCATCGTCGCGGGCGTGCTCGCGATGCGCCTGCTCCTGCCGCCGGCCGCCGTCGCGGTCGGTGACGCGACCGATCCGGCCAGCTCGGTGGAGGAAGCCGTCTTCGCGCCCGGCTCGTTCTCCGCGCACCTGGCCGAGGTGCGTCCCGCCCTCGCCGCCTTCGGCGCCGCGTTCATCTGGCAGGTCTTCGCCGAGTACCTGTTCAACACCGACCGCGCGTCCCGCAGGTCGTGGCTGGGCAGCCTGGAGGCGCGGCTCGCCTCCGTCGCGCGACCCCGCGTCTGGTCGCTGGTCACCGCTGCGACGGGGGTCGTGGTGACCTCCGTGCTCGTCGGGTCGCGTTCCGGGTGGGCCGCCGGTGCGCTGCTGCCGGTCGCGCTCGGCGGGGTGGCCGGCATCGCCGCGTACCTCGTGTCGAAGCGGACCGCGGCATGCGCGCTGCGCAGCGGCCCCGGCGGCGGCGGGTCGGACACGGCGTCGATCGGGGTCGGCCGCGGAGCCTGGCGCATCCACCTGTACGCGTCGACGGTCGTGTTCGAGCGGGGGCTCGTCGTGTTCATGCTGTTCGAGATCCTCGACGGCGTGTACAGCCTGTCGGGGTCCGGGCCGCTCGGGTCGGACGGGCTCGGGGCGCTCGAGCAGGCCGCGGTCGCCATCGGGGCGATCGGGGTGGGCGCGGTGTTCCTGGCCCGCCTGACCTCGCGGGTCGACCAGGCTGCGGGGCTCAAGCGGCTGCGGTACCTGAAGGCCGGGGCGGCGTACGTCCTCGGGGTGCTGTCGGTGCTGCTGTGGGCGAGTCTGCTCGTGCCGATCCCGGGCGTCGTCGTGGGGTGGTTCGGGACCGTCGTGATCGGGTCGGCGCTGGTGAGCTCCCTGCCGTGGCGCGCGTGGTGGCGGCGGGTGGTGCGGCGGCCGCGGGCGGTGTGAGCGGGCGCTCGTGACGCGTCGTGCGCTGTGGTGCGGCGCGTCGTTCGGCTGTGCGCGGCCTGTCGTCCGGCTGTGCGCGGCGCGTCGTCCGGCTGTGTGCGGCGCGTCGTCCGGCTGTTCTGGAAGGATCCACCGTGGATCGGCGTTGACTGGCGGGTCGGACGACGATCGGAGTGCACGTGCTGGGACCGGAACTGGTGGTCGTGCTCGGCCTCGCCATCGCACTGACGGCGGCCGTGGCCGACCGGATCCGGATCGCACCACCCGTGCTGCTCCTGGTCTTCGGCGCGCTGCTCGGGCTCGTGCCGGAGTTCGCGGACGTCGAGCTCCCCGCCGAGGCCGTGCTGCTGCTGTTCCTGCCGGCGCTGCTCTACTGGGAGAGCCTGACGACGTCGCTCCGCGAGATCCGGAAGAACCTGCGCGGCATCGTCCTGATGGGCACCCTGCTCGTCGTGGTGACCGCCGGTGCCGTCGCCGTCCTGCTGCACCTGCTCGGGATGCCGTGGGGACCGGCCTGGGTGCTCGGCGCCGCGGTCGCCCCGACCGACGCGACCGCGGTCGGCGTGCTCACGAAGATGCTGCCCCGGCGGAACGTCACCGTGCTCCGCGCCGAGAGCCTGGTGAACGACGGCACCACCCTCGTCGTCTACGGCATCGCGGTGGCCGTCACCGTCGGGACGCAGGAACTCACGTTCTGGGGCGTGTCCGGCATGCTCGTCCTGTCGTACATCGGCGGGGTCGCCGCCGGGCTCGCCGCCGCCTGGATCGGGACGATGGTGCTGCGGCGCGTCGACACCGTCGTGCTCGAGAACCTCGTCACCCTGCTCGTGCCCTTCGCAGCCTTCCTGGCCGCCGAGGCCATCGGCGCCTCCGGCGTGCTCGCCGTCGTGGCCGCCGGCATCGTCGTCAGCCAGGTCGGTCCCAAGCTCGACCGTGCCGAGACCCGTCAGCAGGTGCGCGCGTTCTGGTCGTTCCTGACCTTCCTGCTCAACGGCGCGCTGTTCGTCCTGGTCGGCATCGAGGCGATGGTCGCCGCACGTGCACTCGACCCCGCCGACCTGCTGCGCGGGACCGGGATCGTCTTCGCGGTCGCGGTGCTGCTCGTCATCGTGCGGTTCGCGTTCCTGAACGCCGCGGGCGGGACCATCTGGCTCGTCACCCGACGCACCGGCGGAGAACCCCGCGAGGGGCACCGCGACCGGCTGGTCAGCGGGTTCGCCGGCTTCCGGGGCGCGGTGTCGCTCGCGATGGCCGTCGCCGTGCCGCGCACCCTCGAGTCCGGTGGCGGCTTCCCCGAGCGGGACCTCATCGTCTTCGTCACCGCCGGCGTGGTCATCGTCACGATCGTCGGCCAGGCCCTCGTGCTGCCGGCCGTCCTGCGTCGCGCCGCGCTGCCCGAGGACGAGTCCGTCAGCGAGGAACGTCGCTACGCCGAACGCACCGCGATCGAGGAGGCACTCGATGCGCTCCCCCGCCTCGCACGGTCGACCGGAGCCGATCGTGCGACCGTCGATCGCCTGCGGAAGGAGTACGAGGCGCACCTCGACGTGATCGAGGCCCGCGAAGGGGACGACGACGACCACCCCGCGCTGCAGCGGCACGACAACGCGGTCGCCCTCGAGCTCGCACTCGTCCAGCACAAGGCGAACACCCTGTTGCGCCTGCGGGACGCCGACGAGATCGACGACCTGGTGCTGCGTCAGGTGCGTGCCGGGTACGACGCGGAAGAGGCGCGGCTGGACGGCATCGAATCGGTAGCGTCACCGCCCACGTCGTCGTAGGGCGACTCCGGGCGCACCTGGTCGAACCGGGCGTACCCGGTCGGTCGTTCCGATCAGGTATGCCCGTTCCGCGTTCCCATCGCACCGGGAACGCTAGCCTGGCCGCAGTGATCCTCCGTCTCTCTCGGTGACCCACCGGCCACCCAGCACCACCGGTTCGCCCCGCCGACGCGCGGGGGTGGTCTCGTGCGCCCGGACGGGGAACTCCACCAGGAGTTCCCCCGCACCCGGCACACCATCCAGACCACCAGAGGAAGACCACTCCATGACGACCACCGACCGGTCCGCCCTGCGCGCGGACTGCGGCAACTGCTTCGCGCTCTGCTGCACCGCCTTCGGGTTCCAGCGCTCCGCCGACTTCCCGATCGACAAACCCGCCGGCACCCCCTGCGGCAACCTCGCTGACGACTTCTCCTGCACCATCCACCAGGCGCTGCGGCCGCGCGGGTTCCGGGGCTGCACCGTCTTCGACTGCTCCGGTGCTGGCCAGTACGTGTCCCAGACCCTCTACGACGGGGTCAGTTGGCATGACCACCCTGACTCCCGCGCGGAGATGTTCCGGGTGTTCCCGATCGTCCGCAGGTTGCACGAGATGCTCTGGCACCTCGCCGAGGCACAGGACCGTGCGGTGACCCCGGACTCAGCAGACGACGCTGCCCTGCTCGCGCAGGAGATCCGGCGAAGCCTCGACGCCGGTCGGCCGACGCTCCTCGCGCTGGACGTCGAGCCGCTGCACGCTCGAGTGCGCGACGTCCTGATCGAGGTGAGCGCCGAGGTCCGAGGCCGGTACAACGCCGGGGCGGACGACGCTCCGGACGGCCTGTTGCGACCGGGGGCGGACCTCGCCGGTCGCGACCTCCGCGCAAGGTCGCTGCGCGGGGCCGACCTGCGGGGAGCCGCGATGATCGCGGCAGACCTGCGCGGTGTCGACCTGTCCGGTGTCGACCTTCTCGGCGCGGACCTCCGGGATGCGCGGGTCGACGGAGCCGACCTGTCCACAGCGGTGTTCCTCACACAGGCGCAGGTGAACGCGGCGCGCGGAGACGGCACCACGGCGCTGCCCCGTGGTGTCGATCGACCGACACACTGGCCGTCGACGGCCGCCCCGGTTTCGCCCACGGCGCCGCGCTGAGACCGCGGATCGGCCGGTCAAGGCCTCGCGTCGAACCGTCGGCGGTAGCTCGAGGGTGTGCTGCCGAACGCCACGGCGAAGTTCTGCCGCAGCGTGACCGGGTTGCCGAACCCGCACGCTGCGGCGATCCGGTCGACGGGCAGGTCGGTGGTCTCGAGCAGCCGACGGGCCTCGTCCAGACGGCGACTCCGTACCCAGGCCGCCGGGGTGGTGCCGGTCGACGCCTTGAAGGCCCGGACGAAGCTGCGGCGGCTCATGTGGGCCGCCGCAGCGAGTCGGTCGACGCCGAGCTCCTCGTCCAGGTGCTCCACCGCCCAGGCCGATGCCGTCGCCACCGGGTCGTCGCCCCGACGCTGCACGACCGGCCGCTCGATGTACTGAGCCTGCCCGCCTTCGCGGTGCGGCGCGACGACCAGGCTGCGCGCGACCCGGTTCGCCGCCTCGGCGCCCAGCCGCGTCCGCACGACGTGCAGGCACGCGTCCAGCCCGGACGCCGTGCCCGCCGAGGTCAGCACGTCACCGTGGTCGACGTAGAGCACGTCGGCGTCCACGGTGACGTCGGGGTGTGCGGCGGCGAGCCGGTCGACCTCGCGCCAGTGCGTGACGGCGCTGCGTCCCGCGAGGAGCCCGGCACCGGCGACCGCGATCGACCCGAGGCACAGACCGACCACGACCGATCCCCGCGCGTGCGCGTCGACGACCGCCCGTTCCGTCGGTGCCGGCAGTCGGGTGCCGTCGTCGGTCCAGGACGGCACCACGACCAGGTCGGCGTCCGCCGTGGCGTCGAGCCCCTGCACGGGACCGAGCGTCAGCCCCTCGGCGGTCCGGACCGAACCGCGCCGGTCGGAGAAGACGACGGTCTCCCAGTCGGCGAGCCCGAGCCGGGTGACCTCGTCGAACACCATCTGCGGGACCGACAGGTGGAACATCGTGATGCCGTCGAAGGCGTAGATGGCGATCCGCACGCGGGACTCCTCCGGTTTGGCCTGGATCCATCGTACCGACGCACGCGTGCCAATCGCACCGAGGGTGTCGGCGGACGAGGATCGTCGAGTACGCCTACCGACCCAAGGAGCTCCCGTGTCCGATCCCCAGCGCGCCCTCGTCCTCGTCGACATCCAGCTGGAGTACTTCAGCGGTCCACTCGAGGTCCGGTTCCCGCCCGTCCGCGACGCGCTCGCGCAGATCACGACCGCGATCGACGCCGCGACCGCTGCCGGCACGCCGATCGTCGTCGTCCAGCACACCGCCGGTGACGCTGCGCCGGTGTTCAACCCGACGACGGAGGCGTTCGCCCTGCACCCCGAGATCGAGCGACGACGGACGCCCCAGTGGCATCAGGTCACGAAGCGGTTCAGCTCCATCTTCGCCCACACGGACCTGCTCGCCTGGTTGCAGGAGCGGTCGATCGACACGGTCACCCTGGTCGGCTTCATGACGAACAACTGCATCATCGCCTCGGCAGCCGAGGCGGAGGCGCTCGGCGTCTCGGTCGAGGTGCTGTCCGACGCGACCGGCGCGATCAACATCGTCAACGCCGGCGGGGCCGTGTCCGCCGAGACGGTGCACCGCACGCTGATGGCGTTGTTGCAGTCGAACCTCGCCGCGGTCGCACCGACCGCGGAGTGGACGTCGGCACTCACCGCCGGAGTCGCGATCCCCGGGGACGCGCTGCCGACCTCGGCCGTCGCGGGAACCCAGCGGTTCCCGGGCTGACATCCGTTCTCATCTATAAATGTATTGCTACTTCTGCATATGTGATCTACGCTGAGGGCATCCCAACCGACGATCAGCAGGAGGTCACCATGGCCGAGCACGAGAACAGCGCAGAGCACACCGTCGCCGAGCACACCCACCAGGACGGCTGCGGCCACGAGACGGTCCAGCACGAGGACCACGTCGACTTCGTCCACGACGGCCACAAGCACGCCCAGCACGGCGACCACTACGACGAGCACTGATCTCCTGATCAGCGCAGGCCCGTGATCAGCACCGATCGACGGACCTGCACGACGGCCCCGACGCACCGCGCCGGGGCCGTCGTGTTGCATGCACGTATGCGCGTGCGCTTACATGAGTCCATGTCAGACGGGATCGAAGCAGCAGCCGAACTCTTCAAGGCGCTGTCCTCGCCCGCCCGACTCCGGATCCTGTCGGCGTTGATCTCCCAGCCTTCCGACGTCGGCTCCCTCGCCGACGCGACCGAGCTGTCGCAGCCCCTGGTGTCCCAGCACCTCCGCACGCTGCGGCTCGCGGGCATCGTGCAGGTCGAGCGCATCGGGCGGAACGCCGTCTACTCGCTGCACGACGAGCACATCGCGCACATCGTCGGTGACGCGGTGAGCCACGTCAGCGAGTCCGAAGCCGACTGAACCGCCGACCGCGGGCAGAGTCCGTTCAGCAGCAGTCGCAGCCGTCGCCCTCGCGCTCCCCCGTCAGCGCCGACACCGGCTGCTTGCACGCGTCGCCGCGCCAGGCTTCGAGCCCCTCGCGCACGGCGAACACGACCACGACGAGTCCGGCGAGCGGGTCCGCCCACCACCAGCCGAACAGGCTGTTCGCCAGCAGGCCGAGCAGCACCGCCGCCGACAGGTAGCTGCAGATCAGCGTCTGCTTCGAGTCGGCGATCGACGACGCCGAACCGAGTTCGCGTCCGGTCCGCCGTTCGAGGAGGCTCAGGAACGGCATGACCGCCAGGCTCACCGCGGCCAGCACGATGCCGACCGGACTGTGCTCCGGCGACCGGACACCCGTGAAGGTCAGGACGGCATCGACACTGACCACGACGGCGAGCCCGAAGAACGAGACCGCGATCACCCGCAGTGCCGTTCGTTCCCGGGCCTCCGGGTCACGCCCGGCGAACTGCCACGCGACGGCCGCTGCCGACAGGACCTCGACGATCGAGTCGAGCCCGAAGCCGATCAACGCGGTGGACGAGGCAACCGAACCGGCGGCGATCGCCACGACGGCCTCGATCACGTTGTAGGCGATGGTCGCCGCGACGATCCACCTGATCCGTCTCCGGAGCACGCCGACACGAGCCGGTGCGAGCGACACCGCGGTCGTGGTCACCGCTCGACCTCGCATCCGTCGTCGTCGGTGACGTCCACCGCCAACACCACGTCGACCAGGGACTCGAGCGCGCGGGTGAGGTTGCGGTCGGCGATCTCGTAGCGGGTCCGACGCCCCTCGGGCACGGCGACGACGATCCCGCAGCCGCGCAGGCACGCCAGGTGGTTCGACACGTTCGTCCGCGTCAACTCGAGTTCCTGGGCGAGCCGCGCTGGGTAGCCGGGTCCGTCGAGCAACCGGAGCAGGATCCGCGCACGCGTGGGGTCGGAGAGCGCCCGCCCGAGACGGTTCAACACGTCGTGCCGCGAGGCAATGGTCAGCATGCGCTGACCATACATCGGGCCACGCCCAGACCGCCACCGATCCGGACGACGCGTCGCGCTCCCGGGCAGCGTTCGGGCTCAGACCTCCCTGAGCCGACGCCCGGTCAACCCGTCGTTCCAGTTCGTGCGGGTGCCGCCAGCGCCCGATGCGTGGGGACCCGGATGGCCGTCCGGACGCTCACACCGCCAGCGGTCGAAGACGCTGCAGCATCGGTGGTCGGACTGGTGGTCGGTGTCGGGGTTCTCGCGCATCGCACCGATGAGACGTCGCGACGCGCCGATTCGTCACGGACCGGCGTCGAACTCCCTGCACCACGAACGACGGTGAGCAGGAACGGTCGAGTCCCCCTTCAGCACCCGACCGTTCCTGCTCACCAAGCGCCCGCGACCCGAGACGCGAGCGCAGCACCCGCGACCCGAGCCCCCGCGCCTAGCGCTTCAGGTTCGTGAGCTCCTGCAGCACCTCGTCCGAGGTGGTGATGATGCGGGCGTTCGCCTGGAACCCTCGCTGCGCCACGATCAGGTTCGTGAACTCCTGCGACAGGTCAACGTTCGACATCTCGAGCGTCCCCGCCGCGAGCGAACCGACGCCCGCCGAGCCGGGGCCGCCGACCGTCGCCCCGCCCGAGTTCGCCGTGGCGCGGTAGCCCGACGCCCCGGTCTTCTCGAGGCCGGCCGGGTTGGCGAACGTGGCGAGCGCGATGCGGCCGAGCGCGAGCGACGCGCCGTTCGAGAACGTGCCGGTGACGGTGCCGTCCTTCGAGATCGAGTAGCCCTGCAGCGCGCCGGCCTCGCGGCCGTTCTGCGAGCCGATCGCCGCGGTGTTGAGCGAGGCGAACCCGGTCAGGTCGCCCATGTCGACCCGGATGCCCCCGACGGCGAGGGTGCCGCCGGCGGTCAGCTTGCCGTCGGTGCCGAAGGTCAGCGAGGTCGTCGCCGTGGTGCCCTGGCCGTTGCGCCCGGTGACGTCCCAGCCGTCGGCGGTGCGCGTGTAGGCGAGCGACATCGTGTGCTTGGCACCCGAGGCGTCGTACACGGTGGCCTCGCGGGTGATGGTCTGGCCGACGGCGGTCTCGGACGGCAGGTTGCCGGCGACGGTGGCGGCGGTGGTGCGGACCGCCGGGGCCGCTGCTTCGAGCGGCAGCGTGATGTCGGACAGCTGGCCGTTCTCGTTGACGACGCCGTTCGTGGCCGGGTAGCCCTGCACGATCTTGCCGTCGGCGGTGACCAGGCGGCCGTTGGCGTCGAAGTCGAACGCCCCGGCACGGGTGTAGACGGTGTCGTTGCCCAGGCGGGTGACGAAGAACCCGTCGCCCGAGATCATCAGGTCGGTGGCCTTGCCGGTGGCCTGCGCCGAGCCCTGCGAGAAGTTCGTGGAGACTCCGGCGACCTGCACGCCGAGGCCGATCTGGGCGGGGTTCGTGCCGCCGATGCCGGTCTGCGGTCCGCCGGCACCCTGGGTCATCTGCGACAGGGTGTCCTGGAACACGGTCGTCGACGACTTGAAGCCGACGGTGTTCACGTTGGCGATGTTGTTGCCGGTGACGTCGAGCATCTGCTGGTGGGAGCGGAGGCCGGAGATCCCGGAGTAGAGCGAGCGGAGCATGGTGCGTCCTTTCGGAGAGGCAGGAAGAGCGAGGAAGTACGAGGAAGAGCGAGGAAGAACAGAGAAGGAAACAGCGGGCGTCAGGACGCCGGAGCGGTGGTGGTGATGCCGGAGATCACGTCGAGAGCGACCTCCTTCCCGTTCACGGTGACCGTGGGGACGCTGTTCGCGTACGACACGGCCGAGGCGGTCCCGGTGACGGACTTGCCCGAGTCGGCGTCGGTGTAGCTGACCTGCTTGCCGACGAGGTTCGCTGCGGCGATGCGCATCTGGAGCGAGAAGTTCTCGTTCCCCGTCGTGGTCTGGTTGGTGATCTGCTCCATCATCGCGAGCTGCGTCTGCTGGCCGATCATCTGGTTGGTGTCCATCGGCGACGACGGGTCCTGGTTGCGCAGCTGCGTGACGAGCAGCTTCATGAAGACCTCGGAGTCCATCGTCTGGGACTTCTGGGCGGTGGAGTTCGCGGCGAGGGCCGCGGCCTGCGCGGTCGGGTCCACGCTGCCGGTGATGCCGTCGATGGGCATGGTGCGTTCCTGTTCGTGAGCCGGATCAGGCGAGGACGTCGAGTCCCGCGGTGCGGATGGAGGGCGTGTGGGCGGTGGGCTGCGGACGCGGGGTGACCCGCGCCTCCAGGCCGGGGTCACCAGGCAGCGCACGCGCGGCCGGACGCTCGTCGCGACCCGGCGCATCCTGCGGCTGGTTCTGCGACGACAGGTCGAGCGTGGTGCTCACACCGGTGCCGGCCGCATCCCGCCGCAGGTCCGGCAGGACCTGGCGGACGGCCTCGCGGCCGGCGTCCGACGCGGCGAACAGCTCGACGTGCATGCCGTGCGCGGTGACGTGCGCGCGGACCGTGACCGGGCCGAGGCTGTCCGGCACGACCTGCACGGTGACGACGTGCTCGCCGGGGCCGGCCTGTGCGAGCGAGAACACCGGTCGCGCCAGCTGCTGGGCGAGCGGTGCCGGGGCCGGCGCAGTCGCCGCGGCGGGCGCGGCGGTCGGCGTCGTCGACATGACGAACGGCGTCTCACCACCGCGGCTGGGGGCGACGGCCGGGAGGCCCGGATCACCCGGCGTCGACGCCTGCTGCTCCGTCCCGTGGCCGGCTCGGGAGCCGGTGCCGGTTGCCGGGGCGGCGGCCGCAACGACCGGCGCCTGCGCAGGGGTCACGGTGGCGGTGTCGCCGTCGGCGGTGCGGGAGGCGGCGGGGGCCGCGATCGCGGCAGCGGCCGTCGGGGCGGCGGTCGCCGGGGCGGTCGTGGCCGTGGTCGTCGACGCAGCGGTCGTCGTGGGGGTTGCGCCGGCGACGGTCGTCGCGGCAGCGACCGGAGACGCGGTGCCGGCGGGGGTCACGGCGGGGGGCGTCGCGGCGGTGGTCGCCGTGCCCGTCGTCGCTGCGGCAGCGGTTCCCCGTGCCGCGCCCGACGCCGGTGCCTGCTGCGGGGTCGCCATTGTGGGAGCGGTGGTCGGCGCCGGGGTCGACGGGACCGGCGTCGAGGCGTCCCCCTCCACCGACGGCGGTGTCGTGGTCGTGGTGTTGGTCGTTCCGGCGGTCACCCCTGCGGCCACGGCGGCGTGTGGGTCGCGGGCGGGCGTCTCGGCGGCGCGGCTGGCAGGAGCGATCGGTGCGGTCACGGCCACGAGTCCAGCGGCGAGCAGCGCCTGCGCGTCGACGGGCGCTGCCTCGGTCGCGGGCACCGACTGGTCCGACGCGGACGTAGACGTGGACGCGGACGCAGACGGCGTAACGGCGGTGCTCGGCGTCGCAGCCGAGCCGTCCGCCGTGCGGCCGTCGGCGTCGTCCCGCCCGGCAGCACCGTCTCCGGGGTGCCGCTCGGTCGCGACGGCGGCGGTCAGTGCCGCACCGAAGGACCCGGCAGCAGCGGGGTCGGACGATGCACCCCGGCTGGAGCCCGGAGCGGTGGGCACGGACGGCTGGGTGGCGATGGTCAGGCTCATGCGGCGCTCCCGGACTGCATCATGGACAGCAGCGCGGCGGTCTGCAGGTCGGTCGCGGAACGCGCAGCCGAGGCGGTCGGCGCGGCGACGGTCGCCGGAGCCGCCTGGGCGGGGACGATCCGGCGGATGGTCGCGATGTCGGCGTCGGAGTACCAGTTGTCGACGATCCGGACGTCCTTGCCGGGGCGCGGCGCGTGCAGCACCTTGCCGTCGCCGACGTAGATGACGACGTGGCCCTCGCCCTTCGGGATGATCAGGTCGCCGGGCTGCGCGTCCTTCAGTGAGCCGACCTCGACGCCCATCTTCGCCTGGTCCGGCACGACCCGGGGCATCGTGACCCCGAGGTCCTTGAAGACCGTCTGCACCAGGCCCGAGCAGTCCATGCCCGCGGTCGTCTCCCCGCCGAACACGTACGGCACGCCGAGGTACTTCTTCGCGTCGGCCACCACATCGGCGCCGGTCGCACCGCTGCCGGTGGCGAGGGTGCCGGCACCGGCGTCGACCGAGGTCGCCGGGGCACGGGTGGCCGTCGGGGTCGCTGCGGCCGTCGCACCGGCAGCGCTCGCGGCGCCGGTCGTGCCGTCGGCGGTCGCGAGGGCATCGGCGAAGGCCGACGATCCCGCGGCACCGCTGGTGGCGGAGGCGCTCGGGGCAGCCGTGGCCGTCCCGCCGCGCAGCGTGTCGATCTGGGACCGGATCTCCGAGATCCGGGAGAGCACCGCTTCGACGCTCATCGGGCACCACCTTCCGTGCGGCGTCGTGCCGCGATCTCGTCGAGGGCGTTCTGTTCGGTCCGGAGTTCCTCGGCCGCCTGCTGCTCGGTGTGCTTGCCCTCGAGCTTCTCGAGGCCGACGGCGGCGCGACGCGCGGCGGTGTAGTCCTGCTGCGCCCGGTCGGCGTCGGCACGGCGGTTCTGCACCACGGCGTCGAGCTCCTCGAGCATCCCGCGGGTCGCGGCACGGGCTGCGGCGACGGCGCTCAGGGTGGCGGCGTCCTGGATCGGCTGGGCGTCCTCGCTGTCGGCGAGGCTCCGGCGTGCGGCGATCCGGGCGTCGGCAGCGTCACGGACGCGCTCGTTCGCGGTGGCCAGTGTGGCGGCGGCACGGTCCTGTTCGGTGTGACGCAGGCGCAGGAGGCCGGCGAGCGGGAAACGGCGGGCCATCACGACACCCCCAGCTGCTGCACGAGGCCGCCGAGGCGCTGCCAGGACGCATCAGCCGTGGCCCGCTCGTCCATGCCCTGGCGCAGGAACGCGTCGATCGATCCCTGGTGGTCGACGGCGGCGTCCACGAGCGGGTTCGACCCGCGCTGGTACGCACCGACGTCGAGCAGGTCCTGGGCCCCGGCTCGGGCGGCCATCACCTTCCGCAGCACGGTGGCGGCGGCACGCTGCTCGGGTCGGGTGACCTTCGAGGCGACGCGGGACACCGAGCCGAGGGCGTCGACCGACGGGAAGTGCCCGGTGATCGCGAGCCTGCGGTCGAGCACGACGTGGCCGTCCAGGATGCTGCGAGCGGCGTCGGCGATCGGCTCGTTGTGGTCGTCGCCGTCGACGAGCACGGTGTACATGCCCGTGATGCTGCCGACGCGGTCGGTCCCCGCACGCTCGAGCAGTCCGGCGAGCACCGAGAACGTCGACGGCGGGTAGCCCCGGGTGGCCGGCGGTTCCCCCACCGACAGGCCGATCTCACGCTGCGCCATCGCGACGCGGGTGAGCGAGTCCATCATGAGCACGACGTCCTGCCCGGCATCGCGGAACGACTCGGCGATGCGGGTGGCGACGAACGCGGCACGCAGGCGCATGAGCGCCGGCTCGTCGGAGGTCGACACCACGACGATCGAGCGGGCGAGCCCCTCGGGTCCCAGGTCGTCCTCCAGGAACTCGCGCACCTCACGGCCGCGCTCCCCCACCAGGGCGATGACGTTGACGGCCGCGTCGCTCCCGCGCGCGATCATCGACAGCAGCGACGACTTGCCCACGCCGGACCCGGCGAACAGGCCCATGCGCTGCCCGCGGCCGACGGTGGTCAGGGTGTCGAGCACGCGGACGCCCAGCTGCATCGGGGTGTCGATGCGGGTCCGGGCCATCGCGCTCGGGGTGTCGTGGTCGAGCGGGACCCAGGTGACCGGTTCGCCGCCGGGACCCTCGAGCGGGCCGCGGTCGTCGATCGGTCGGCCGAGTCCGTCGAGCACGCGGCCGAACAGACCGGATCCGGTCGGCACGAGCACCGGGCGGCCGGTCGGACGCGCCGGGGTGCCCGCGGTCACGCCGGTCAGGCGGCCGAGCGGCATGCAGCGGACGCCCGAGGCATCGGTGGCGACGACCTCGACCGCGGTCTGCTCGCCGTCCTCGGCGCCGACCGTGACGACCTCGCCGACGCGGGCGTCGAGCCCGGCGATCGTCAGCCCCAGGCCGACGGCGCTCGTGACGACACCGACCCGCTGGGGCGCGGCCCGCAGGAGCGCCTCGTCGAGACCGCGCGGACGGAGCAGCGTGGCGGTCACCGGTCGGCTCCCGTCGCGTCGACACGGAGGGCGGTGCGGGCGCGGTCGAGCGCCGTGGCGATGCGCGCGTCGAGCATGCCGTCCGGCAGGTCGACGACGGCGTCGCCGTCGCGCAGGGCGCCGTCGGCGACGACCGGCACCGGCAGGTCGAGGCCGGCGACGCGCGCGGCGTCCGCCGGGCTGAGCCGGACGGCCACTGGGACCGTGCGGTCGACGGACGCGAGCGCCCGCCGGACGGTGGCCTCGGCGCCGGACGCGATCCGGGCCTCCCGGCTGCCCGGTCCGTCCGGACCGTCGGCGACGGTCGCGTCGTGTGCGGGCCTGGAGGCGCGGACCACGTTGCCGACGATCGCCTCGGCCAGGTCGACTGCCGCACTCGCGACCGACGCCTCGGCGTCCCCCAGGACGGGTGCGACCGTGGACAGCATGGCGTTCGTGGCGGCGTCGAGGACCGCGATCCGGCGGGCCGTGTCGGCCTGCAGCGCGGTGATCCGCGCGGCGTGCTCGGCCTCGAGCCGGGCACGCAGGGCGTCGGTCTCGGCCTGCGCGGCCCGCAGGCCGGCGGTGTAGCCGGCCGCGTGCCCGCGGACGTCCGCGCTCGACGCGCGCTCGCGTCCGGCGGGGTCGGCGAGCACCGGGAAGGCGACGCGGTGCACGACGGTGTCAGTCAACGAGCTCGTCCTCCTCGGCGCGGTGCACGGTGACGACGCCCTGGGCCTCGAGCTCGCGCACGGAGCGGACGACCTCGGCACGGGCTTCCTCGACCTGCGAGACGCGGACCGGCCCCATGGCCTGCAGTTCGTCGTCGAGCAGTTCGCGGTTGCGCTCGGACACGTTCGCGCGGATGGTCTCGACGACCGGCCCGGCTGCGCCCTTCATGGCGGTCGCGAGGATCTTCGAGTCGATGCCGCGCAGCACCTGCTGGATGTCGCGGGACTCGAGCTTCACGATGTCCTCGAAGGTCAGCATGCGGGAGCGGATGTCCTCGGCGAGCTCCGGGTCGCGGGCTTCGAGTCCCTCGAGCACGGCCTTCTCGGTGGCGACGTCCGAGCGGTTGATGATGTCGACCAGGGGCGCGATGCCACCGACGACCTCGACGCTCTCACGCGGCGACACGACGGCCCCGGCGCGCTGGCGCAGCACACCGGCGACGATGCCGACGGCCTCGGGGGTCGCGCTGCCCATGGTGGCGAAGGCCTGGGCGACGTCGGTGCGGACACGCTCGTCGATCCCGGCGAGCACGGCACTGGCCTGCCCGGGGCCCAGGTGGGCGAGCACGAGGGCGATCGTCTGCGGCAGCTCGCCCTCGAGCAGGGAGATGACCTGGCCGGGTTCGGCGTCGTCGAGGAAGTCGAACGACTGGCCGGCGAGGTTCGAGGCCAGACGGTCCATCACGCCGGCGGCCCGCTCGGCGCCGAACGACGCCTCGAGCAGCCCGAGGGCGGTCTCCTTGCCGCCGCGCTTCTGCAGCCGACCGCTCATCGTGATCCGGTGGAACTCCGACAGCGTCTGGTCGACGACGGTGTCCTCGACGCGGCGCATCCGGACGATCTCGGCGGAGATCTCCTCGGCCTCCATCTCGGTGAACTGCTTCATCACCTCGGCGGCGCGGTCGGTCTCCATCTGCATGAGGATGAGCGCGACCTTCTGCGCACCGGTCAGCGCACGGTCGCTCGGACCGGAACCGCCGCCGGGGCTCGGCATCAGCGCGCTCACACCGGTGCCCGGTCGTCGAGGAGCCCGCGCAGGAGCTCGGCGGTGCGCTTCGGGTCGCGCTCGGCCAGGGCGGAGATGTCCTGACGGCGGCGCTCGGCGGTGATCTCCTCGGTCGTGAGCACCTCGGTGGGGGCGTCGCCGGCGGGCATCGCCGACAGCACGGCGGTCGGGGCGTCACCGGCACCGAGCGTCGCCCGGTCGTCGACGCCGTCCATCGCGAGGGGCAGCTGGAACGTCTCACCGGCGAAGGCGTCGAGCTCGCCGAGGTCGACGGCCTCGCGCTCCTGCTTCCGGTTGCGGCGGGCGACGAAGAACATGATCGCGATGACGGCGAGGACGATGCCGATCACGATGCCGGCGGTGCGGATCGACGACCACAGTGCTTCCTGCTGGTCGGCCTTCTGCTGGGCCTCCAGGGCCTTGGCGGCCTGGTCGGAAGCGCTGGTGTCGAAGTCCATCATCGCGACCTTGACCTGGTCGCCACGGTTCTGGTCGACACCCGCGGCGGCGGACACCAGGTCGTTGATGCTCTGCAGGTTCGCGTTCTGCACGGCGTCGGCCTTCGAGTTCAGCGCGACCGAGATGGTCTGCCGGTCGAGCCCGCCCGAGGGGATCTGCGTGGTCTCGGTGGTGTGGTCGACGGCGTTGTTCTTCGTCGCCGACTCGTTCTTGTACCCGTCGTCACCGGTGCCGCTCGTCGCGGTGCCGTTCGGGACGGCGATGTTGTCCGGACCGAGGACCCCCGTCGCGCCGCTCCCCGCGCCGGAGCCGGCGCCGTACTCCTCGGTGGTGCTCGACTCGTTCAGTGCGACCGGGCCCGAGGTCGGGCTCGTGTAGCTCTCGGACGTCCGGGTGCCGGACTCCTGGTTCATCGTCCCGGATACCACGACGGTCGCGTTGCCGACGCCGAGCGTCGTGTCGAGCAGGTCCTGGATCTTCTTGCTCGTCGCCGCGTCGTAGTCGGCGGCCTGGTCCGCGCCGCTTCCGGTCGCACCGGTGCCGACGGCGGACAGGGTCTGGCCCTTCGCGTCGACGACCGAGACGTCGGTGGGCTGCATGCCCTCGACCGAGGCGCTCGTCAGGTGCACGATGGCCTGCACCTGGTCGGTGCTGAGCTGCGTGCCGTTGTCGGTCGCGATGAACACCGACGCGGTCGGGTCCTTCTCCTCGGAGACGAACACCGACTTCTCCGGGATCGCGAGCTGCACGGTGGCGGTCTGCACGCCGTCCATCGCACCGATGGTCTTGGCGAGCTCGCCCTCCATCGCACGCTTGTAGGTGACGTCCTGCTGGAACTCCGAGCTCGTCACGCCCATCTTGTCGAGCAGCGAGTAGCCGCCCTCGTTCGACGACGGCAGGCCGTTCGACGCCGCCTTGAGCCGCTCCGAGTACACCTGCGCCTGCGGCACGAGGATCGTCGCGCCGCCGTCGGTGAGCTGGAACGGCACACCGTCGGTCTGCAGCTGGTCCGTGATGGAGCTCGCGTCGGCCGCGGCGAGCCCGGTGAAGAGCGGCGCGTAGGACGCCTTGCCGAGCCAGGACGCGAGGGCGATCCCACCGAGCACGAGCGCCGCGATCGCCAGGATCGCGATGGTGCGCTGGGCGGCGGAGAAGCCCTTCACGTAGGCGCTGAGGCGCGCGAAGACGTTCTTGAACGCGACGGGCATCAGGCCTGCATCCTCATGATCTCGTTGAAGGCGTCGACGCCCTTGTTGCGGACCGCGGAGACGAGCTCGAGCGTGACCTGTGCGCGGGTGGCGGCGATCGTGGCGTCGTGGATGTCGTCGAGGTTGCCGGTCACGGCCTTGAGCGCGAGGGTCTTCGAGTCGCTCTGCAGCGACTGCAGCCCGTCGACGGCGTTGCCGAGGCTCGCGGCGAACCCGCTGCCGTCGGTCGTCGCGCCGGCGGCACCGGTGGCGTTCGTGCTGTCGCTGGACGTCCCCGACACACTCGTCAGGGCGTTCGTCATCGCGTTGGTGGTCACACCGTTCACGGCGTCGATGGGCATCAGTTCTTCCCGATCTGCAGTGCCGCCTCGTAGGCGGTCTTGGCACGGTCGACCACGGCGGCGTTCGCCTGGTAGCCGCGCTGGGCCATGATGAGGTCCGCCATCTGCGTGCCGAGGTCGATGTCGGGCATGCGGACGTAGCCCTCCTCGTTCGCGAGCGGGTTGTCCGGGTCGTAGGTCACACGGCCGGCGGCGCTGCCGAACGCAGCGCCCTTGACGTAGGCGCCGGAGACGCCGGCACCCTCCTGCACCTCGACGTAGCGCGCCTGGAACGCGGTGTCGTCCATCGACTTCACGGTGTTCGCGTTGGCGATGTTGTCCGAGACGGCGTCGAGCCACTTCCGGTGCACGGTCAGGCCGGTGCTCGCGATGCCGATCGCGTCGAAGGTCGTCACGAGTTCGTCCGCATCGCCGCACGGACGCTGGTGAGCTCGGAGTTCATCGCCTGCGTGGCGAACTGGTACCGCAGCACGGTGTCGATGTTCGACAGCGTCTCCTCGTCGAGGTTGACGTTGTTGCCGTTCGTGTTCGTCGGCTCGAGGCTGCGCGCCATCGTCGGCGTGGTGGCGCCGTCGCCGTCCACGATCGACTTCGCCAGGGCGTCCTCGAACTGGACCTTCTCAGCGTGGTAGTTCGTCGTGTTGATGTTCGCGATGTTGTTCGCGATCACCTTCTGGCGCATCGACAGACCGTCGAGTGCGCTCTGCAGCGCGACGCTCGTCACGGAATCGAACACGGGGGTCCCCTCGTCAGGCGTCGTCGGTGCGACGTCGCCGTGCGGTGGTGGCCGATCCCTGGCCGAACTGGTGAGCGATCCGTGCTCGAGTGGCGCTATCGGAGCCCGTCGTCCGCCGCGTTAGGCGTCGCCCCGAACGGGGGGCGGTGGGGCGCGGGGCGGAGCACCCGAGATGCGACAGAGCACCCGTCGATCGACGGGTGCTCTGTCGCAGAACTGGTGCGGGGGCGCGGTCAGGCGGAAGCGTCGAGGTACACGGAGCCACGGGGCTCGCGCGTGGCGTCGACGGCGCGCAGGGCACCGAGGTGCTCCAGCGTCGAGCGGCGGTCCGCCTCGAGCACCGTCATGCGGTCCCGCTGCGCGGCGAGCAGCCGGGAGGCCCGTCCCACCAGGCCACGCGGCAGCGGTCCCAGCCCGGCCGGCTCCGACCACCCGTCCACGGCCGTGGGGTCGGCCGCCTGCCCGGCCGCGTCGTGCTCCAGGGACGTGAGCAGGGCCTCCCATGCGGCTCGTTCTGCGGACGGCTCAGGCGACACCGAGGGCTCCCCTGGTCGGCTGCTGCGTGGCGGGTGTCGCGGGCAGCGACGCGGCTGCCTCGTGCCACGACTGACGCAGCGGCTCGAGGATCCGGATGCAGTCGCGGGTGGCCTGCACGTCGCGGTGCACGTTCGCCGTGATGAGCGACGTGGAGGCGTAGTTGTAGACGGCGAGCAGGCCCTCGCCACCGTCCCAGACGTCGATCCGGAGGGTGCTCGAGAGCTCGCCGACGATCGCCTGGGCGTGCAGGAGCTGCTCGCGGGCCGTCTCCCAGTCGGCGGCGACCTGCGCGGCCTCGGCACGGTGCAGGTCGAGCAGCAGCCGGTCGTAGAGCATCGTCACGAGCTGGGCCGGCGTCGCCGACAGCACGGCCTCGTTCGTGTACTGGGCACGACGCTGGTCGGTGACGGTGCGCGGCTGGGCGGCCTGGCGGAAGGCGGCTGCCTGGAAGTCGAAGGTCATGGTCGTTCCCGTCAGCTCGACGTCGAAGCGAGCTGGCTGGCGAGCCAGCTCGACTGCGACTGGAGCTTGCTGAGGCTGGTCTCGAGGGATGAGTAGAGGGTCTGCAGCGAGGCTCGGCGCATCGCCAGCCGGTCGGTCCAGCTGTCGATCTGGGTGGTGAGGTCCTTGGCGACGGCCTGCTGCCCGGTGATGGACGTGGTGACCGAGCCGTCGTACTTGTCGGACGCGGCGGCGGCCGCGGCGCCGACGTTCGCGGCGACCCCGGAGAGCATCGCCTGGGTGGCCTTCGGGTCGGTCGCGAGGGCCTTCTGGAAGACCTCGGGGTCGAAGGTGAACGTGCCGTCCTTCGTGATCACGATGCCGATCGTCGACGGGGACTTGCCGTCGACCGGGGCGGACATCGTGCTCGTGAGCCGCTGCACGGCGTCGCGGGACGCACCGTCGCCGAGCAGGACGCCGGCCTTCGTCGTCGTGGTGCCGGACGTCGCGCTCGTCGAGCTCGACACCGCGGTGTTCGTCTTGTAGTAGGCCGCGATCGCGTTCATGGCGTCGACGAGCCCGGAGGCGACGGACTGCGCCTTGGTGGTGTCCTGCGCGACCGTCACGGTGACGGGCTCGGTGGTGGCCTTCGAGACGGTGACGTCGACCCCGGGGACGAGACCGGTGAAGGTGTTCGTGGCGCTCGTGACCGTCTGCGCGGCGGCGGTGCCGGCCCAGAGGGTGACGCTGGCGTCGGTCGCCGCGGTGACGACGGCGGCACCGGTCTCGGTGAGGACGTTCGTCGCGGTGCCCGCTGCCACCTCGTCGGCGCCGCCCCGGTACACCTGGAACCCGCCGGCCGCTCCGGTCTTGGCGGACGTGAGCTGCAGGCGGTAGAGCTTGGTGCCGTCGGCGTCGGTGCCGGCGGCGACCTTCGTCGCGGTGACGCCCGCACCGGACTTGTTCAGGGCGGACACGGCGTCGTCGAGCGAACCGGACGCCGGCGTCACGGTGGTGGACTTCCCGTCCGCGCCGACGATCGTGATCGGCTGCGCACCGGTCGACCACGTCGACATCGCGGCCGTCACCCCGACCTGGGCCGAGGCGGTCGATCCGACGGTGAAGCTGATGGAGCCCGCGGTCGCTCCGGTACCGGTGACGGCGGTGACGCTCGGCGCGGTGCTCGTCGCGGCGAAGAGGTCGAGCGACGAGGCCTTCGCGGCGTCCGCG
Organism: Curtobacterium sp. MCLR17_040; assembly: GCF_003234735.1. Lineage (NCBI taxonomy): Bacteria > Bacillati > Actinomycetota > Actinomycetes > Micrococcales > Microbacteriaceae > Curtobacterium > Curtobacterium sp. MCLR17_040. The sequence continues at coordinate 172,266 of NZ_QKTE01000005.1, forward strand.
GCCTTCGTGGCGAGCCCCTGGATCAACCCGTTGAGCGTCTGCAGTGACGAGATGAACGAGTTGGTGGTGGTGAGCTTGTTCTTGAGCAGGGTCTGCGGGACCCCCTCGACGCTCATCAGCGAGTTGATGAGGTCGGTCGTCTTGAGACCGCTGACCAGACCGTCGATCGCGAGGCTGGTGCTCGATGACACGGACGAGGACATCGTCGACACTCCCTGGCGTCGTGGAGGTGGTCAGGACGGCGGCGTCCGTCCTCCGGGGCACCCGATCGGGCCCGGAGGACGGACGTCGTGATGGCTAGCGCAGGAGCGAGAGCACGCCCTGGGTGCTCTGGTTCGCCTGCGCGAGCATCGAGGTGCCGGCCTGGCTGAGGATGTTGTCGCGCGTGTACTTGACCATCTCCTCCGCCATGTCGACGTCGGTGATGCGCGAGGAGGCAGCGGTGAGGTTCTCCTTGGCCACGTTCGTCACGTTGATGGCGTGGTCGAAGCGGTTCTGGACTGCACCGATGCTCGAACGGGCGGCGGAGACGTACTTGATCTGCTCGTCGATCGCGGTGATGGCAGCCTGAGCGTTCGTCGCCGAGTCGAAGGTGAGCGCGCCGACCGCGGTCGACACGGACTCCACGTTCGACTTCGACAGGTCCACGTCGATCTGGCTCGCCGCGTCGCCGTTCGCGCCGACCTGGAACTTCAGGACGCCTGCGGCGCCGGCGGAGCCGTCGAGCAGGTTGATGCCGTTGAAGTTGGTCGACGCCGAGATGCGGGTGAGCTCCTTGGTGAGCTCGCCGACCTCGGTGGTGATCGCCGTGCGGGAGTCCGCGTTGTTCGAGTCGTTGCCGGCCTGGACGGCCAGGTCGCGCATGCGCTGGAGGATCGAGTGGGTCTCGGTGAGGCCACCTTCAGCGGTCTGCACGACGGAGATGCCGTCCTGCGCGTTGCGGGCGGCGACCGTGAGGCCACCGACCTGGGACTTCAGCCCCTCGGAGATCGTCAGACCGGACGCGTCGTCGGCAGCACGGTTGATGCGGAGGCCGCTCGAGAGCTTCTCGAGGGACTTCGACAGGTCGTTCTGCGTCGAGTTCAGGTTCCGGTACGTGTTGAGTGCCGAGAGGTTGGTGTTGATGGACATACCCATGGTGGTTTCCTCCGTGAATGTGGGTCGTGCGTCGGCCCGTCCGTGGGCTGACATGGATGACTCTCGACCGGTTGCCGGGAGTCGTTAGGGGATCGGCGGAGAAGTTTCCGCCGACGTCTCAACTCGCCGCGACGGCCGGTCCTGCTGCGGCGTCGTGCACGGCACGGGCGACACCGGCGGCGGCGTTCGTGGCGACACGGGCAAGGTAGGCGCTGCGGCGGGCCGCGGTGGTGCGGCTCGCCGGCTCGACGGTCGTGCCGTCGCCGTAGTGGGCGGCGAGACCGTCGTGGAGCAGGCGCATCGCCTCGGAGCGCTGCTGCGAGACGGCCGAGTGCGTGATGCCGAGCTCGGCGGCGACGTCGGTGACCGAGCGGTCGCCGAAGTAGACGGCCTCGACGATGAAGCGCATCCGCTCCGGCAGGGCCTCGACCGCGGCGCGGAGGTACCGGCGCTTCTCGGTCTCGAGCAGGTCGTCCCCGGGGAGCGGCAGGTCCGCGGCGACGAGGTCGTGCACGGTCTCGTCGAGCGGCGCGACGGTGCGGGCAGCGTCGCTCATCGCGTCGACGGCGGTCTGCTTGTCGACGCCCATGGCATCGGCGATCTCCTGCGCACCGACGCTCCGGCCGAGGCGCGCGGACAGGGCCTCCTGCGTGGCGAGGGTCTCGCGGATCCGTTTCCGGGTGCCGCGGGACGCCCAGTCGGCCGAGCGCATGTCGTCCGCCAGCGCGCCGGCGATCCGGGTGCGGGCGTAGGCGCCGAACGGCACGCCGAGGGTCGGGTCGAACGCCTCGGCGGCTGCGACGAGTGCGAGGGACCCGACGGCGGCGAGGTCGTCGCGGTCCAGGTGCGTCGCCCGGGAGCGGACGTCGGCCACGATGTAGCCCACGAGCGGGAGGTGCTCCACGATCATCGCGTTGCGTTCGGTGCGGTCCATGCTGTTCCCCTGGTCGACCTGACGTGTGTCGGCTCACCCGTCCGTGGGCGCGACGGACGCCGGCCTCGGATGGCCGGTGCGTACGCCGAAGACCCGCCCGGGTCCCTCCGAGCGGTGCACCCCGCATCGTTCCCGAGCGGTTCCGGGTGTCCCCCGGGGTGCGTTCTGAATGTATCGGCTGGCAATGCGCTGAACAGGTCCACAACCGTCCCCAGTGCGGGGGTGTCAGGCCCCCTTTTCGGTCGGCATTTGGGGGGACCCGGGGTCGGGAACGCTCGTTCTTGTCCCCCGCCGGGGGTCATCGGGTCACAGCGTCGACGAGTACGGGTGACGGCACTCGGTCGTCGGGGCTTACGGTCGCGGTCACCGAGTCGATAGGTCCCGGTGTCCGCAGGATGACGGACCGGGGGCCACCCCCGACGAACCACCACCTGGGAGGAGCTGATGAGCGTGAACGACCTGTCCGCCGTGCTCTGGCGCGAACGCGAGCTGCTCGAACTGCTCACCTTCAAGCTCGAGGAGGAGCAGCTCCTGCTCACCGCGGGCCGCTCCCGCTGGGTGTCGCACGCCAGCCGCGAGGTCGAGCAGGTCCTCGACCGGCTCCGCAGCACCGGTCTCGAACGCGCCGCACAGAGCGCCGAGGTCGCCGAGGAGTGGGGCGTCCCCGCCGACGCTCCCCTGCGCGACGTCGTCGCCGCGGCACCGAACGGGCCGTGGGGCGAGATCCTGTCGTCGCACCTCACCGCGATGGTCGAACTGACCACCCAGATCGGCGCCCTGCGCGACGAGAACGACCGGTTCCTCCGTGCGGCCGCCCAGGCCACCGAGGAGACCCTGGCGGGGACCGTCACCGGTGCCGCCACCTACGACGCCAGTGGCACGTCCGGCGCAGGCCAGGACGGCGCCCGCCTGTTCGAGGGGACGCTGTAGCACCGTGGTCAGCACCTTCGGATCCCTCGCGACCGCCTACTCCGGCCTCGCCGCCGCCCGTGCCGGCATCGACGTCACCGGCCAGAACATCGCGAACGCCGGCACCGCCGGGTACACGCGGCAGCGCGTCACGCAGAACTCGATCCCCGCGACCCAGACCGGGTTCATGCGGGGCACCGCGGCCCTCGCCGGCCAGGGCGTCTCGGTCGACGGCATCGCCCGCCTGGCGTCCCTGACGCTCGACGCCGGCGTCCGCGTCGCCGCCGGTTCGTCGGCCTACGCCGATGCCCGTGCCACGGCGCTGTCCGCCCTCGAGACCGGGTTGCACGAGCCCGGCAAGGACGGCCTGAGCGCCAAGCTCGACGCGTTCTGGTCGTCCTGGAGCGAGCTCGCCAGCCACCCCGACGACCCGGGTGCCGCCAGCGCGGTGCTCGGGGCCGCCGGCACCGTCGTCTCCGCGCTGGCCGCCGGCTCGAAGGCCGTCGACGCGCAGTGGTCCTCGGTGCGCGGCACCCTGACCGGGCAGGTCGCCCAGCTGAACGGCGCCGCGGAGCAGGTCGCCGACCTGAACGGCCGGATCCGCACCGCGCTCGCCTCGGGCGGCACCGCCAACGAGCTGCTCGACCAGCGCGACCAGCTCACGCAGCAGATCGCCACGCTCGCCGGCGGCACCACCCGGACGAACGCCGACGGCACGGTCGACGTGCTCCTCGGCGGCAACCCGCTCGTGCAGGGCACCGACGCCCGCTCGGTCGCCCTCGGCGGCGGCGAGCGTCTCGCCGACGGCACCGCCGTCACCCTGACCTGGACCACCGGAACGGCCGGGGCGGTCGGGCTGAGCGGCGGCTCCATCGGCGGCGCCCTCGCGGTCCTCGCGCCGGCGTCCGGCACCGGTACCGGCGGCGCACTCGCCGAGGCCTCCGCGTCCTACGACGCCGTGGCCACGCGGTTCGCCACCACCGTGAACACCCTGCACGCCGCCGGGACCACCCCGGCCGGCACCACCGGCGCACCCTTCTTCTCCCTGGCGGCCGGCGTCCCGGCCGCCCAGGCACTCGGCGTCGTCCCCACGGACGCCAGTGGGCTGGCGACGCGGAACGCGGCGGGGGAACTCGACGACTCGTTCGCCGACGCGCTCGCGCGACTCGGGGCGTCGTCGGACGGTGCCGACCAGGTCTGGGCGACGTTCGTGGCGGGGGTGGGCACCGCCTCCAGGTCGGCGACGTCGGAATCCACCATGACCGGACTCGCGCTGACCAACGCACGCACCCAGCAGCAGTCGAGCGCCGGCGTCGACCTCGACGAGGAGAACGTCAACCTGCTGAGCTACCAGCACGCGTACCAGGGCGCGGCGCGCGTCCTGACCGCGGTCGACGAGATGCTCGACACCATCATCAACCGCGTCGGACTCGTCGGGAGGGGCTGATCGTGATCACCCGTGTGACCACCCAGATGTCGATGGCGGCCGCGTCGGCCCGGCTGCAGGCCGGTGCCGCGCGGGTCGCCGAGCTCACCGACCAGGCCACGACGCTGCGTGCGATCCAGAAGCCCTCGGACGACCCGGTCGGCACCGCTTCGTCGATGCAGGTGCGCAAGGAGCAGGCCGCCGCGGCGCAGTACTCGCGGAACGCGAACGACGCCGCAGCCTGGCTCGCGACCACCGACAGCGCGCTGTCGAGCGTCTACTCGGTGCTCAACAGCGTCCGCGACCTCACCGTGCAGGCCGCGAACTCCGGCACCATGAGCGACACGAACCGCGACGCCTTCGTCACGCAGTTCCGGTCGCTCAAGGCGGACCTCGAGGCGCGTGCCAACACCACCTACGGCACCCGCTCGGTGTTCGCGGGATCCTCGACCGCCGCTGCTGCCTACGACCCGGCCACGGGCTGGGCGGCCGCCGGCACCGACGTGTCCCGGCGGATCGGTGACGGCACGACCGTGCGCGTCGACACCGCCGGCACCGCGGTCTTCGGCTCCGGCGACGACTCGGTGTTCGCGGTGATCGACTCCATCGTCAACGACCTGCAGAACGGGGTGAACGTGAACGCTCGGATCAACGACGTGGACGGCGCACTCGGGACCCTCCGCGGCGCCCAGGCCGACGTCGGGATCCGGCACGCCGCCGCGCTCACGGCGCAGGACTCGCTGAAGTCCGCGACCGTCTCGCTCGAGAGCCGTCGCGCCGACATCGAGGACGTCGACCTCGCCAAGGCCGTCCTCGACCTGCAGGTGCAGCAGACCAACTACCAGGCAGCCCTCGCCGTCACCGCGAAGGTCCTGCAGCCGACCCTGATGGACTACCTCCGATGAGCATCTCCCTGACCTTCGCCGTCCCGCCGTTCGGGCTCGCTCCCGCCGCGGCCTTCGAGCTCTCGCCGGTCGAGGGCGCCGAGGGGCTGTTCACGCTCGTCGGTGACGACGCACGGCTGTTCCTGCTCGACGCCGCGGTGCACCTGCCGTCGTACGCGCCGGAGCTCACCGACGAGCAGGCCGCCGGGCTCGGGCTGACCGACCCCGCCGACGCGATGCTGCTCGTCGTCGCGAACCCCGGCGTGTCCGGCACCACGGTCAACCTGCTCGCGCCGATCGTCGTGAACGCCCGGACCGCCGTGGGCGCGCAGGTCATCCTCGAGGAGCAGGACCTGCCGCTGCGGGCGGAGCTCGCGCGGGTGTAGCGCGGGCGGGCGCGCGGGCGGGGCTGCTTCGCACCCGTTCTGCGACAGTCCACCAGTCGTTCTCGGCGTGGATCGTCGGAAGATGTGCACGCAGAGGTTGCGTGTACATGTGACGACAAGGCACGAGTCGTTCGACGCGTGGATCGTCGGAAGATGTGTACGCATTGCAGCTGGTCAGTCCTGCACCGGTCGTCGTCGCCGCCCGGCTCTCCACAGATCGGACGATGGCGGGAGCTGAACCACGAGGTTCGGCGAGCCTGGTGCCATGTCCAGAGCGAACGACGTCGAACTGATCCGCACGACGGGGGCGACCTCCGCTGAACGCCGCGCGCTCGAGCGCGATGTCCACCGGGGACGGTACGAACGCCTCCGCCCCGGCGTCCTCGTCCGCCCGGATGCACTCGACGGGATGCACCCCGGTGAGCAGCACCACGTGCTCGTTCGTGCCTCGGCGCACCGACTCCGAGCGACCGATGTCGTCTCACACCAGTCTGCCTGCGCGGTCCTCGGGCTCCCGTTGATCGGGGCAGCACCACCCAAGGTGCACCTCACCGATCCGACCACGACGCACACCCGTGTCACGGCGTGGTTCGTCCGGCACGGTGCACAGGAGCGGTCACCCGCAGTCCTCGTCGATCAGCAGGCGACCCCCACGACGACGGCCGCGAGGACCGCCATCGACGTCGCTGCGACACGCTCCTTGCTCGAAGCACTCCCCGTCGTCGATGCCGTGCTCTCCCGTCGGCTCGCCGACCGTGAGGCGCTGGACGCAGAACACGCATCGCTGGCCTTCGCTCAGACCAAGGCGGGGATTGCGGTGGGGATGGGGTCGGCGCTGTCGGGGTCACCCGCGGAGTCGGTGTGCCGGGTGCGGTTCCGGGAGCTCGGAGTGCCGGAGCCGGTGCAGCAGCACGTGTTCGCCCAAGCCGGATCGGCCACGGCGATCGTGGACTTCTGGTTCCCGGACCAGGGCGTCGTGGTCGAGGTCGACGGCCGCACGAAGTACGAGGACCCGGTGCTGCTCGACGGGCGCTCCACCGCGGACGCGCACTGGCGCGAGAAGCGGCGTGAGGACTTCATCCGGTCGTTCCCCGAGGTCCGCGCGGTCGTGCGGCTCTCGTGGGCCGACCTGATGCAGCCCGACCGGGTGCGGGCTGCCCTGCGGCGTGCGGGTGTCCCGTGCTGAGGCTGCGTGTTCGACGATCAGCGCGGACGACGCGGCGCATCCGGGTGGTACGTGCGCTGACGCTCGATCCGCGGGCGGCCGGAGGACGCCCCGATGTCCACTGCCCCACCGACCACGACCTCGCCGAGCCCCACGCGCACCCCACGGACCGGCCCGGTGCCCTTCACCACGCCGCCGCGGTGGTCCGGGTCGGGTTCGCGGTGGTCGCCGCCGTCCTCGAGCTCGACGTCGCGCACGGACACCGGCCCGAGCACCTGCGCGCCCACACCGATCCGCGCCGGCCCCTCGACGAGACACCCGGCCGTCAGGCGAGCCCGACCACCGATCACGACGTCGGCCCCGTCCGCGACGACGGTGACGGGGCCCGGGCCGAGTTCGGCGCCCTCCCCGATGTGCACCGTCGCCGCAGACGCCACGACGGTCACGGGTCCGGGGCCCAAGCGGGCACCGGTAGCCAGCGTGATCGCCCCACCGTGACGGGTCTCGAGCGTCGTGGACGGGTACAGCACCACGCCAGGCAGGACCGACACGCCCACCCCGATCAGGACGGACGCCGGATCGAGCACCCGGACCTCGGGCGCGAGGGCGATGACCTGTGCGACGGGCAGGAACCCGGCTGCACGACGGGCATCGTCGAGGGCTCGCTGCGCGGGGTCGGTGTCCATCCAGCGAGCCTCTCACGTGTGCGGCGTACGGTGAGCGCATGGCCCGCGCCCCGAAGGACCAGTCGATCGTGCCCCTGCCGACCGCACCGGTCTCCCCCACCACGTCCGACCCCCGAACGCAGCAGGTCCAGCCCACGGGCTGGGCGAAGTGGCTCGATCGGGTCATCAGTGTGCAGCGTCCCGTCGTGGTCGCGCACGTCAACGCGATCCGTCGCCGCAAGCCCGACGCGACCCCCGCCGAGGTGATCCAGATCCTTGAGCGGCAGTACCTGGCAGCGGTGACGACCGGCGGTGCCGCGGTCGGTGCGAGCGCGGTGATCCCCGGCGTCGGGATGGCCGCTGCGCTCGGACTGAGCGGCGCCGAGACGGTCGGGTTCCTCGAGACAACCGCGCTGTTCGCACAGTCGGTGACCGAGGTGCACGGCATCGCGCTGGACGACCCGGAGCGTGCCCGCACCCTGGTGATGGCGATGATCCTCGGCGCACCGGGCACGCAGCTCATCAAGCAGCTCGCCGGCCAGGCTGCCGGCGGGCAGGCCCGGACGGCGTTCTGGGGCGAGATGGTGACGTCCTCGCTGCCGAAGCAGGTCGTCAACGGCATCGGCGGACAGGTCCGTGACCAGTTCATCAAGCGCTTCGCCATCCGGCAGGGCGGTTCGGTCCTCGGCCGCGCGCTCCCGTTCGGCATCGGAGCGGCCGTCGGCGGTCTGGGGAACCACGCCCTGGGCCGCAAGGTGATCCAGGCGTCGCGGACGGGGTTCGGCATGCCGCCGGCGGAGTTCCCGATCGTGCTGACGGTCACACCGACTGCCGAGAAGACCCGGCGTGCCCTGCCGTGGAAGCGCGGCACGGGCAAGGACCAGGACCTCTGGACCGAGCCGGGGCAGGACGACCCCCGCTCGAAGCGTTAGCCAGGACGACCGAGAACGGTCCGGCACGCCGACCGAGAACGGCCCGGCGCGACGACCGAGCAGGGCCCGGGCACGGATGCTGAGCAGCCGAACCCGGGCCCTCGTGCAGGTACGCCCTAGAAGGACCGCACCGGCGTCGTCACGACCTGCCCGGCGTGGGCGAACCCGCCACCGAACCCGAACAGCAGGGCCGGCACCCCCTCCGGGAGGTCGCCGCGCTCCCAGGCTTTCGAGAGCCCGAGCGGCACACTGGCGGCCGAGGTGTTCCCGGACTCGACGACGTCCCGAATGACGAACTTGGACTCCCCGCCGAGCGCGGTGACGAGCGGCTCGATGATCCGCAGGTTCGCCTGGTGGAACGCGAACACCTCGATGTCGTCCATCGTGAGTCCGGCGGCCTCGACGACCTTGCGGGCGTGCCCCTCGGCCTCGGTGATGGCCCACCGGTAGATCGAGCGACCCTCCTGGTTGAAGCGCCCCGGCGACCCTTCGACACGCACGGCGTCGAGCAGGTGCGGCACGCTCCCCCACGACACCGGGCCGATCTCGGGCGTCTCGGCGACCCCGAGCACGGCGGCACCGGCCCCGTCACCGACGAGCACGCACGTCGACCGGTCGGTCCAGTCGGCGATGCCGGACAGCACCTCGGATCCGATGACGAGCGCGACGTCGGCGGAACCGGTGCGGATGGACTGGTCGGCGAGCCCGAGCGCGTACTCGAAGCCGCTGCACGCGGTGTTGATGTCGATCGGCGCCGGGCCGTTCGTCATGCCCAGAGCAGCGGCGACGCGGCCTGCCGTGTACGGGGCGCGGTCCTGGTGGGTGGTGGAGGCGACGATGACGAGCCCGACGGCCGAGGGCGACACCCCGGCGTCGGCGAGGGCACGGCGCCCAGCCTCGATGGCCATCGACGTGACGGTGTCGTCGGGACCGGCGATCCGACGCGTCTGGATCCCGGTGCGGGTGCGGATCCACTCGTCGTTCGTGTCGACCATCGTCGAGAGCTCGTCGTTGGTCAGGACGCGTTCGGGCTGGTGGTGTCCGAACCCGAGGATCCGGCTGCCGCGGAGTGCTGGGATGTTCATCGTCGGCACGTTACCCCCTCACCCCACCGCCGCATGCCGAGCGGGGCATGCACGGCAAGCGCGACGGTCACTTCCGCGCGGCAGCGGTCGCGCGGTCGTTCGCCTTGCCGATCGCCTCGACCAGCTCGTCCTTCGTCATCTTGGAGCGGCCGCTGACGTCGAGCCGCTTCGCGACGTCCATCAGGTGCGCCTTCGAGGCGTTCGCGTCCACACCGCCCTCGGTCTTCCCGGATGAGCCCGAGCCAGCACCACGCGAGCCGGCGGCACCGGAGTCGGACGGCCCGGAGGACTCCTTCTCCTCCCAGTGGTCGCCGACCTTCTCGTACTCGTGCTTCACGGCGGCGAACGCCGTGCGGTGCGCCCGCTCACCCGGGCCGTACGTCTCGTTCGCCGAGTCCAGTGTCTTCTCGAAGATCTCCTGCGCGTGCTCCGGGGACCGCTGCAGGGTGCTGGGGATCTCGTCCTTGGCTGGCATGGCTGCTCCTCTCGGGTGGTCCACCCTGACTACTCCGACCAGCACAACGAGCACCAAGCCCCGACCGGTACTCCCAGGGCCTGGCGCCACCAGCGCGTCACGAGTAGACCCGTCTCATGGACTACACACACCTCGGTCGCACCGGTCTGTCCGTCTCCCGCGCCGTGCTCGGCACGATGAACTTCGGCCCGGAGACCAGCGAGGACGACTCGCACGCGATCATGGACCGGGCCCACGAGCTCGGCGTCAACTTCTTCGACACCGCCAACGGCTACGGCGGCTCGGTGGGCAAGGGTGCCACCGAGGAGATCATCGGACGGTGGTTCGCCAAGGGTGGCGGTCGCCGCGAGAAGACGGTCCTCGCCACGAAGGTCTACGGCGAGATGACCGACTGGCCGAACGGCGGCAAGCTCAGCGCCCTGAACATCCGGCAGTCGCTCGACGCGAGCCTGCAGCGACTGCAGACCGACCACATCGACCTGTACCAGTTCCACCACGTCGACCGTGCGACGCCGTGGGACGAGATCTGGCAGGCGATCGACGTCGCCGTGCAGCAGGGCAAGGTCCTGTACGTTGGCTCGTCGAACTTCGCCGGGTGGCACATCGCCCAGGCGCAGGAGGCAGCGAAGCGCCGGAACACCTTCGGCCTGGTCAGCGAGCAGTCGATCTACAACCTCGTGGTCCGCGACGTCGAGCGCGAGGTCCTGCCCGCCGCCCGCGCGTACGGCCTCGGCGTGATCCCCTGGTCGCCGCTGCAGGGCGGCCTGCTCGGCGGCGTCATCGAGAAGACCGAGAACGGCTCCCGTCGGCTCTCCGGCCGCAGCGCCGAGTACGTCGACGCGCACCGCGAGCAGCTGCAGTCGTACGAGTCGTTCGCGAAGGAGCTCGGCCACACGCCCGGCGAGCTGGCCCTCGCCTGGCTGCTGCACCAGCCCGGCGTCACCGCGCCGATCACCGGCCCCCGCACGATGGAGCAGTGGGAGTCCGCGGTCCGTGCCGTCGACATCCGCCTCGACCAGCGTGCGCTGGACCGTCTCGACGAGATCTTCCCGGGGCACGAGACCTCGCCGGAGGACTACGCGTGGTGAGCTGAGCCCGGAAAGCAGGGCACAGCCGGGAGGCGCGGTGCGGGTCGGACCCGCACCGCGCCTCCCGGCCGTGGTCACGTCGAGAACGCGACCAACGCAACGACGACGGGCCCCGCGCTGCTGTGTGCGCGGGGCCCGTCGTCGTGCGGGTGGTGCCTGGTGACTAGCGGACGCTGACCGGGCTGTCGTCGGTCTGCTCGTAGAGGACGTAGCCCTCTTCGCCGTGGACGGCGGTGTCGATGCCGGCGACCTCGTCCTCGGTCTTGACGCGGAAGCCCATCGTCTTCTCGATGGCGTACCCGATGACCAGGGCGAGCACGAACGAGTAGAGGCCGACGGCGAGGGCCGCCACGGCCTGCTTGCCGAGCTGCTCGAACGAGCCGGAGTAGATCAGGCCGGTGTCGTTGGCGAAGAAGCCGAGGAACAGCGTGCCGAAGATGCCGCCGACCAGGTGGACGCCGACCACGTCGAGCGAGTCGTCGAAGCCCAGGCGGTACTTCCAGTCGATCGCGAAGCAGCAGACGATGCCGGCGAGGAAGCCGAGCAGGATGCCCCAGCCCGGGGTCAGCGCGGCACAGGCCGGGGTGATCGCGACGAGGCCGGTGACGGCACCCGATGCGGCACCGACGGAGGTGGCCTTGCCGTCCTTGAGCTTCTCGATGAGCAGCCAGCCGAGGATGGCGGCGGCCGGGGCGGCGAGGGTGTTCACCCAGGCGATCGCGGCGATGCCGTCAGCAGCGCCCTCGGAGCCGGCGTTGAAGCCGAACCAGCCGAACCACAGGATGGCGGCACCGAGCAGGACGAAGGGCGGGTTGTGCGGCTTGTGCGCACCCTTGGCGAAGCCGACGCGCTTGCCGAGCACGATCGCCAGGGCGAGACCCGCTGCACCGGCGTTGATGTGCACCGCGGTGCCACCGGCGAAGTCGATGACGCCCCACGTGGCGGCCCAGCCCGAGGTCAGGTTGAAGACCCACGAGGCGACCGGGAAGTAGACGACCGTCACCCAGACGCCGGCGAAGACCATCCACGCGCCGAACTTGGCGCGGTCGGCGATGGCGCCGGAGATGAGCGCGACGGTGATGATCGCGAACGTCGCCTGGAACCCGACGAAGGCCATCGACGGGTACGCCGCCTGGATGTTCGAGGACTGCGCCTCCTCGAAGGCCTGGCCGAGACCGATCTGGTTCCAGTCGATGCTGAAGAACCCGACCACACCGGAGACCGCCGTGCCGTCGCCGTGGTTGGCGAAGGCGATCGCGTAGCCGTAGACCACCCAGAGCACGCTCACGAGCGCGATCGCACCGAACGACATCATCATCATGGAGATGACGGACTTGGCCTTCACCAAGCCGCCGTAGAAGAAGGCCAGGCCGGGTGTCATGAACAACACCAGCGCAGCCATCACCAACACGAACGTCGTGTTGCCCTGATCAAGCATCTGCTCACCTCTCGATTGCACGAGCGGCTCTTGGACCGCCTCGGGTGTCACAGAGTCTGGCGAGGCGAGGTTTCACGAGGGAGCACGAACTGTTTCGCGGATGTAACGCGACCGCGCCGTTTGTAAACGTCGTGTTTCCAGCGGCCCGATGTCCCCTGCGCGAGGGGCAGGAGACCGCCGTGGACAGATCGGTCTGACGGCGAGCGACGCTCAGGCGCGGGTGAGCGCCACCACGCGGGACGCCGCGCGCAGGTACTTCTTGCGGTACCCGCCCTCGAGCATCACGTCGGGGTACACCTGGTCGAGCGGCGTGCCCGACGCGACGATGCGCACCTGCGCGTCGTACAGCCGGTCCACCAGGGCGACCCAGCGCAGCGCGTCGGTCTGGTCGGTGAAGGCCCGGACGTCGGTGAGCCCGACGGCGTCGAGGTCCTCGACCAGCGCGACGTACTTCGACGGGTGCACGGAACCCAGGTGCGCGACCACCGCACCGAAGTCGTCGAGCGTCACGGAGCCGGACGGCAGCGCGGCGGGCACGTCGGACACCACCTGCGCCGACTCGTCCACGGCACGGCGGCGGTAGTCGAGGCCGTCGATGCGCATGGTGTCGAAGCGGTCCGACATCGCCTGGATCTCGCGCAGGAAGTCCTGCGCGGCGAAGCGTCCCTCGCCCAGGGCGCCAGGGGGCGTATTCGACGTCGCGGCGAAGCGGGTGCCGGTCTCGGTCAGTTCCTTGATGAGCCGGGTCATCACCATCGTGTCGCCCGGGTCGTCGAGCTCGAACTCGTCGATGCACACCAGCGCGGTGCCGCGGAGCAGGTCGACGGTCCCCTGGAACCCCAGGGCGCCCACGAGCGCGGTGTACTCGATGAACGTGCCGAAGGTCTTCCGGCCGGTGGCCGCGTGGTAGGCGGCTGCGAGCAGGTGGGTCTTGCCGACACCGAACCCGCCGTCCAGGTACACACCGGACTTCGCCGCCGGTTCCGCCGCCTGCTTCCGACGCCCGAACAGCCCGCGCCGCGGAGCCTCCGTCGGACCGGCGGCCACGAACGCGGCGACGGCATCGCGGACCGAGGCCTGCGAGTCGTAGTCCGGGTCCGGCCGGTACGAGTCGAACGACGCGTCCGTGAACTGCGGTGGGGGCACGAGCGCCGCAGCCATCTGCTGCGGCGTCACCTGGGGATCACGGTCGACGAGGTGAGCGGGCAATCGGGGAACCCTTCCGGGAAGCATGTCGTGGGGTGTCACGTTGCGTCAGGAGCACGGTACGTCCGCGTACCGTTGCCCACAGGCACCGACGCCCGATCTTAGTCCGGCGCCGGCAGCACGCACCCGGGCACCAAGCCCGCCCCGCACCACGCC